>DAOSUS010000048.1 GCA_035378955.1 Candidatus Hydrogenedens sp.
TAGGAAAAGTTATTGTTGGGCAACAATATATGATAAGTCGCATGTTAGTTGGACTTTTAGCCAATGGGCATGTTCTTTTGGAAGGTGTTCCCGGGCTTGCAAAAACCACTGCGGTAAATACTCTTGCCAAAACTTTAGACTGTTCCTTTCATCGTATACAGTTTACCCCGGATTTATTACCTGCAGATTTGATAGGGACATTAGTATACAATCCCAAAACAGGTGAATTTACCACCAAAAAAGGGCCTGTGTTTGGCAATATTATTTTAGCGGATGAAATTAATCGTGCTCCAGCGAAAGTGCAAAGTGCTTTATTAGAAGCAATGCAAGAGCGACAGGTTACTATTGGTGATAACACCTATAAATTAGAAGAGCCTTTTATGGTTCTTGCTACACAAAATCCTATTGAACAGGAAGGTACCTATCCTTTGCCCGAAGCACAGGTTGACCGATTTATGCTTAAACTAAAAGTTACCTATCCCAATAGAAATGAAGAAAAAACCATTCTTGAAAGAATTGATTTACTCCATCAGCCAAGTGTATCAACAATACTTTCAAAACAACAGGTTTTGGAGATGAGAGAAGTAGTTAATCAAATCTATGTAGATGACAAAATTAAAAACTATATAGTTGATATTGTTCAGACAACAAGAAATCCAGAATTATTTGGGTTGAAAGTAAACCATCTTATCGAATATGGAGCCTCTCCGCGCGCTTCCTTATATTTGCAACAAACAGCAAGAGCATGGGCATTTTTACAGGGAGAAGGAAATGTCTTCCCACACGATATAAAAACTATAGCCCCCGATATATTACGCCATCGTATTAAAGTTTCTTATGAAGCAGAGGCCGAAAATATTACAAGTGAAGATATTATTCAAAAAATACTTGACCATGTTCCTGTCCCGTAAAAAGGTGTATGGATAGTATGTTAACTGCAGAAATGTTAGCCAAAGTCCGAAGAATTCAAATTCGGACTACGAAGTTAGTAAACGATATTCTTGCAGGAAGATATGAAAGCGTCTTCCGTGGGCAGGGAGTTGAATTTAAAGAAGTGCGGGAATATGTTCCCGGTGATGATGTCCGTAATATTGATTGGAATGTTACCGCCCGAACAGGTAGCCCCCATGTAAAGGTGCTAACAGAAGAGCGAGAACTTACCATTATGCTTGTCGTGGATGCAAGTGGTTCACAAAAATTCGGTTCTGTCTCTCAATTTAAATTAGAACTATCAGCGGAGGTATGTGCTGTCCTTGCTTTTTCTGCTATTCAAAATAATGATAGGGTAGGTCTTATTGTATTTACCAATGAAGTAGAATTATTTTTACCTCCAAGGAAAGGAAGAAAACATGGATTAAGGGTTATTCGTGAGGTTTTATATCATGAACCCAAAAATAAAGGGACGAATATAAATAAATCTCTGGAATTTTTATCACAAATATTAAAGCGTAGGTCTGTAATATTTATTTTATCCGATTTTAATGACGAGCATTATGAAAAAACGCTAAAAGTCCTTACTCGTAGACATGATGTTATCGCTTGTATGATTACAGACCCAAGAGAATTATCTTTGCCCAATATAGGTCTTATTACAGTTACAGATGCCGAAAGTGGAAAAGAAATAATTATTGATACAAGCAATGCGAAATTCCGTGAGAAATATGAGGTTAAAGCCAAAATGGAATATGAAAGGAAAAAGAAACTTTTACTCCAATCTGGTGCGGAGTTTTTAGATATTCGCACAGATAAACCTTATATAGATGAGTTGTATCGTTTTTTCCGTGCTCGTGAGCGGAAATCAAATCGTTAAAGAAGGATTTAGGAAACAAAAGATATATCGTTACTATGACAGTTTTGAATGTTTTTATCAATATATGTTTTTTTGCGGTATCCGTTGGGGATATAGGTGTAGAACTTTATAATCCACATATCCCCTGGTTCCGTTCTTCGGAATATATTATTCAAAATTATTCAATAGAAAATAAGAATTGCCCTGAATGGAAAAATTTGTCTGAAGATATAGAAATTACAGAAAAACCGATAATAGGTAGTGAAAATCAAGGATGTGTTAAAAAGGTTATTATGGATCCCTTAAAAGCAGGAAAATATTTAATACCTCCGGCTGTAGTAAAAGATAAAGAGGGGAAGGAATGGAAAACATCTGCATTTGTTCTGGAAGTGCGAGAACCAACCGATAAGGAAAAAGAAGAATTACAGAATATCGCAGGAATTATTGAGCCAAAAATTGGGAATAATTATAGAAATCTCATCATAAGCAGTTTGTTAGTTATTTCCCTTTTGATTGCGGTTGCAGGTTTCATTTATTTGTTTAAGAAATATTTTATTAAGAGCCAAACTTTGGAGGAAAAGATAGAATTACCATGGGAAAAGGTATTCCGAAGGTTAAGGGAATTGAAAAACAAAGATTTACCTTCTCAGGGCTTATATGAACCTTATTATGTCCAATTAACATGGATACTTCGTTATTATATTGAAGACCGATTTAATATTCATGCCCCCGAACAAACTACCCAGGAATTTATTGAGACCACTATGAAAGAAAAGGTTCTAACACCCGAACAACAAAAATTGCTGTATTCTTTTTTAAGTCATTGTGATAAGGTGAAATTTGCCAAATTCGTTCCAACAATAGAACAAATGGAAGACGGATATAATCTGGTATGGAATTTTGCTGAAGAGACAAAATTAAAGGAACAAACACAAAAAGATGTAAATCAATAGGATAGTATATCTCAGTGATGCTTTCATATTTTCAAAATAAAGGTATTTTTTTTACATATCCTTACTTCTTTTTATTACTAATACCTGTCTTTATCCTTTTTTTAATTGAGATTAGAAAAAAAAATACCTCTTCTATTCTTTTCTCTTCATCTTCATTGTTGTCTGGATGGGAGATTGATGCCCTTCATTGGCGGAGGTGGATAGGACCTTTATTGTCTCTATTGGCTTTTATTTGTTTTATCATTGCATTAGCAGGTCCTACTTATGGCGTTAAATTAAACAGAGACCGGGCTAATGTTATTGATATTATGTTATGTCTGGATATTTCCGGTAGTATGAGTCAACAGGATTATATGTTAGGAGGGATGCCAAGAGACCGTTTGTATGTTGCTAAAAAATCGGCTATTCATTTTGTTGAACACAGAAAAGAGAATAAAGAAGACCGATTCGGATTAGACCGCATTGGATTAATACTGTACGCAGGTGTAGCATGGACACGCTGTCCTCTAACATTAGATTATGAAGTTTTATTGCAAGCATTGAATAAGACTGATTTTGCCCCACAAGAGAAAGATGGAACTGCTATAGGTTCAGCATTAGGGCTTGCTGTACGCCGATTATTACAAAGTGAAGCCAAGAGTAAAGTAATTATCTTATTGACAGATGGCATAAATAATCGGGGAGAGATTACCCCTAAGGAAGCAAAAGAATTAGCAAAGGAGAAGGGTATTAAAGTTTATACCATTGGTGCAGGAACTTCGGAAACAGGTTATTCTATTACAACCACCGGACAGATGATAAGAAACCAACCTATAGATGAAGCATTATTGCAGGAAATAGCACAAGAAACAGGAGGAAAATATTTCCGTGCTACCGATACAGAAGGGCTTATGAAGGCGTATGATGAAATAAGCCGGTTAGAGGCTACAGAGGTGGATGTAAGTGATTTTTACGAATACAAAGAAAGTTTTCTACCTTTTGTAATTATAGGTGCGTTATTAATGTTAGCATCTACTTATTCCCGAAGAATTTTATGGGACCCATTGCCATGATTAAAGAAATAAGGAGTTTATAAATAAATGTATTTTGCGTTTCCGTGGAAATATCTCCCTATATGGATATTGATGACTTTAATCGTTATAGGACTGATGGGAATATCTTTATTCTGGATGGAAAAGAAACGCAATATAAGAATTCAAAAGTTTGCCGAAATTTCATTAACAGAGCGTTTAATACAAGGTTTTAGACCCTGGCTACGGAAAGTAAGCATTATCACGGTAATAATGGGTTTTTTCTTTATCATTTTAACTCTGGCACAACCTCATTGGGGTGCTTCTTGGGAAAAAACACAAAAATTAAGTAGAGATATATTATTAGTAATTGATACATCCGAGAGTATGCTGGCAGACGATTTACCTCCCAATCGTTTGGAAAGAGCCCGACAAAAAGCCTTTCTTTTGATGGACCGTTGTCCCGGCGACCGATTTGGTATTATTGCATTTGCAGGCGAGGCTGCATTGGTTTGCCCATTAACATTGGACCATGGCTATGTAAAGACAATTCTCCGTTCACTAAATACAGACATGTTGAGCAAAGAAGGAACAGATATTTCAGAAGCCTTTAATGAAGTGGAAAAGGTATTTAAAGAAGATATAAAAAAATCGGGTAACGAGGACAAATACGCTCGTGCAGTTGTAATTATAAGTGATGGAGAAGACCTCTCGGAAGATGCAGAGAAAAAAGCAGAAGCCCTCGGAGAGAATATCTTTTTAGTCGTTGTTGGAATGGCAACTCCTCAGGGGGCTGAAATCAAATTTCCAGAATGGATGAAAAGGTATGTTAAAACTTCTAATATTAACCTTACACATAAATCCGTTTTAGATGAAAAGAAACTGAAAGAAATAGCGTTAAAAGGGAAAGGCTTTTATATAAGAACTACTATGGACGATACAGATTTAAATATGATATTGGGAGAATTGGAAAAAATACGAATGTTTTATCAGACGGACACATTGAGGTATCAGAAGGTAAATCGTTACCGTTGGCCTCTATCCATTGCTTGTATTTTGTTTATATGGGAAACAGGGATATGGATAATTTTGTCTTCAAAGAAAAAACAGATACAAAATTAGAGAAAATATAGAAGTATGGTGAATTATTATTTGCAAATAATTAATAAAAATATAGTATTGATTGCATTAGCGAGTTTTATTTTAGGTTCTTTTAGTAGTGCGGAAGATATAAAAAGCGTTTGGAAAACATCTCGGGCGAAAACTGTAAAAGGGGAATTCGAAGAGTCATGGAAAGAATATGAAGACTTACTTATAAAAAATCCAAAAAATTTTGAAGTAGTATTTGGTGCTGGATGCTTAAAATATTACCAGGCAGAAAAAAGTGTAGGTTCACAGCAGTTAGATGATGCTAAAAACCTTGTAAAAGAAGCAGAACACTATTTTGATACCGCAATTCAATTAGCAAAGAACTCAGAAAAAAAAGCAGATGGTTTGTATAATAAAGGAAATTGTAATTTGTTGATAGCAAACGCACAAAAAGAAAATCCACAATCTATTGAAGAATGTATAAACTATTATAGGAATGCAATCCGTTCTTATCGAGAAGCAATAGAAAATAAATCAAATTTTCCAGAAGCAAAAAAAAATTTAGAACACGCCCTTTTTCAATTAAAACAATTAATTCAAAAGAAAGATAAGAAAAAAGATGAAAACAAACAAGATTCTCAATCGGATAAAGAGCAACAATTAAAAACGATGTTTGTAGAAACGAAGACCGATTATCCTGATGCCGAAGTTCGTATTTTAGAGGAACAACCTAATGTCGTAGAGTTAAAAAAGAAGAGTAATTAAATATGATAAGAAAACAAAACAGAAAAGAATATATTAAAAATAGATTTATAAAAATTATCTGTGGGATATTTTTCATTGGTTTTAGTTTCAGTTCTATTATGGCTCAAGATAGCATTCCTCCATTACTTAAAAGACCAGGGGAAGATGATGGGACGAAAAAAAAGATAACTGCAGAAGTTTATGCTATAAAAGCCGGCGAAAAAAATACAAAGAATACGGATGAAGAGGGACAAGACAAATCAGAAGTATTGGAAGGTGATGAAGCCTTGTCGTTTATTATAAAGAAACTGGGAATAAATGATTACAATGTAGTTTTTAAGGATAAACAACCTATTTCAACGGATAATAAAAATGAGTTACATTACAAGATAGGACAAGGTTTGGATTATTATGTATTACCTCAAGAAGTTGCTTCTTCGGAAGTTTATACATTAGATACCCGTGTCCAGGTAACAGAAGGAAATAAAAAAGTAGATGCTATTAAAGCAATAGCAAAAGCAAAATTAGGGGAACCCTTAGTGTATAAAGGGATACAATTAGATAACAGTGATTATATAATAATATTCACACTGAAAAACGAAGATGAAAATCAATCTAAGGGTGGTGAACAGAATCAAGAACAACAACAGAAAGAACAAGAACAAAAGGAAAATCAGCAAAATAACCAGGATAAAGATGAACAGAAAAAGCAGGAAGAACAAAATAATAAAGAAGAAAATAAAAAAGAAAATCACCAGATGGAGTTATTATTAGAATCGTTAGATGATATGGACCAAAAAGAACAAAAAGAAATGTTGAATGAACGCGAAAGAATTATGTTGCCTGAAAAATGGTGGTGATATGAAATATAAAATAGGACAGAAGAAACAAAAAAAAGAATTTTGGATAAAAGTTAAAACGATATTCTTATTCTGGGTTGTTTTTTTTCTCCTTATTGGACATATTCCCTGTGCCTATTCTCAGGATTCCCCTATACAGGTTCAAATAAATCCAACAGAAGTAGGAATTGGAGATTCTTTTGATGTAATTGTTTCAATTCAGGGCACAAATATCGGGGAGCCTGTTATTACATCTGAAGATGGAGTAAAAATTAATCCACAATCATTTTATAATGGGATGAGCACCCAGATGGAGATAGGATTTGGTCAGTCTCATATTATTACAACAAAAGAGAGACATTATCGTGGTTATGCTCAGCAAGAAGGTGAATGGAAAATATTTGTTCAGGCAGATATTGATGGAAAAAAATATGTTTCGCCGGAAGCAAAAATTAAAGTAAGTAAAAACCCATCGCCCCAACAAGCAATTCCTCCAGGTCCCTCTATTCCGCAAAGACAATCAGGAATTTTACAAGGTAGAAGAAGACAATCAGGTAGTCCAGGAACAAAAACAGACCAAACACAATTTGACCAGGCTCTAATTGTTGAAAGTGAACTATCAAAAAGAATTGCATTTCAGGGAGAGATATTAACTTTAATATTTCGTGCGAAAATCCTTGAATCTCCTGATATATCTATACAAACAACAACAGGAAATCTTCCCGATTTGCCAGCATTGGATGATTTCTATATGGGCAAAGTGCAACAAAATACTCGCAGAGAAGACCAATCTGGAAAAACTTATCGTGTTGTAGAACTATCGGTCCCTATTTGTCCCAAAAGTGTCGGGACACTAACAGTAAGTCCCTGGGAATGGAATAACTGTTATATCAGATATTACAACAATTGGGGTTGGCCTGAAACATATTCGATAAATAAAAGTTCAGAGGCTCTAAATCTGGAAGTGCGAGCACTTCCTGATGCTCCGAATAATTTTTATGGGGCGATTGGTAAATATACTCTAACCTCTAATCTTTCACAGACAGAAGTAAATATAGGAACTCCCATTTATTTAACAATGACAATACGAGGTTCTGGAAATCCTGATTTTATAAGAGCCCCATCAAAACCAGTTCTCGATTGGGCTTATGTCTCTGATGCGGAAATTATAAGTGGAAATACCGACACATGGGATAATGTGGAGAAAACAATTCGTTTTTCAATAACGCCCTTAAAACCAGGAGATTATGAAATACCCACAATAGAATATAATTACTTCAATTCTCAAATTGGACAATACAATACACTTCGAACAAATTCCTTTAAATTAAAGGTTATCGGGGAAGCAAGTGAAGTAAATAATGTAATTACTGCGGGAGGAACTCCACGAATGGAGACCCGTAGCATTGATTTATCCAGTGGCGATTTACTTCCTTTAATAACAGAAGGCGTCCAATTAAAACCTCAGGGTTCTTACTATAAGGGAATTATTATTGCTATTTTTGTCTTTTCTCCACTTATTTCTATGATTTCGATTGGATTAGGTTTTAGAAAAGAGTATTTAAGGAAAAATCCTATATACCTTCGTAAAATATCTGCCTATACAAACGCAATAGAAAAGTTTAATGAATTAAAAACAGGGTCAAGCATTCCTGCTGCAGTTGAACAATCCTTGAAACAATATATTGGTGATGCCACAGGGGCTTTAAATGTCTCTGGACTAACATCAGATGACATTGAAAATATTATGAGAAGTCAGGGAATAGATAATGAACTTATATACAAAACTGTAAAACTAATAAAAACCTGTGAACGGATACGATACAGTGGGTCCTCTATTTCTATGGAAGAAAACAAAGGATTAGAAGAAGGTTTTAATTTATTAATAGAAGAGTTAAAGAAGGTTTTGGGATAAATATATGAACATTGGCATATTGTGTATAACTTTATTAATGAGTTTGACGGGGAATATATATAATCAGTCTTTTAGAGAAGGAAACGATGCTTATTATAAAAAAGATTTTGAAACCGCCATACAGAAATATGAAAATTTAATTAAATCAGGAATAGCAAATCCAATTCTTTTTTATAATTTAGGGAACGCCTATTATCATTTGGGAAAGAAAGGATTGGCAATTGCAAATTATGAACGCTCTCTTGATTTAAATCCTTCTTTCAAACCTGCAAGGGATAATTTAAATAAAGTGTTGAATGAAATAAAAAGAAATTTGGCAATTCCAGAGGAACCTTTATGGATGAAATATTTATTTATATGGCATTATGGAATACATATAAAATGGACATGGACAATAAGTCTTTTATTCTGGTTTACGGGATGGACAGTAATCGGCTGTCTTATGTGGATGAAAGAAAGATATAGAAAAGGGATGTTTGTCATAGGAATCTTCTTAATCACAGTAGGGGTTATATTTTTCCTTTCTGCCATAGTAAAAATGAATTCGGTGCCTTTAGGAGTTGTAATTGTTTCGGAATGTCCTGTTCGCATAACCCCATCTGAAAATAGTCCCTCTCGATTTGAACTTTTTGAAGGCGACCGTGTTCGTGTAGAGCGAGAAGAAGATACATGGATACTGATTTCGACGGTAGATAATGAAAGAGGTTGGATAAAAAATGATACAATTTTTATCTGGAAACCTCCTTATCGTAGCGTTGAAAATAAAACGAATATTGAAGAGAAAGTATCATCTTGAAAAACTTTATTGAATTATTACAAAGCATATCTTTATCTCCACAGGATAGGGTTTCCTCTGTTGAGTTTTTATCCTCTGCCAAAAGATATTACAGACAAAGTTGGGAAGAAATTCGCCAGAACCATAGACAGGGATATTCAGGTAGGCAAATTCTGAAACAATTGAGTGAAAGTGCTGATATTCTCATCGAAGGGGTTCTGTTATATGCATTATATGAATGTAATATAAATAAAAAAATATTTGACAATATTTCCCTTTGTGCCTTAGGAGGATATGGTCGTAAAGAATTGTCGCCTCATTCCGATTGTGATTTGTGTTTTTTACATGAAATAGAGATAGATAATTCCACATTAGAACCTTTAATACAAAGTTTTACAACCATGTTATGGGATTTGGGGTTGCATGTGAGTATTGCTATTTATACAGTCCCTGAAGCCATTCAACTTATAGAAGAGGACCCCAAAACCTATACTTCTTATTTACATATTCGAAATATTACGGGGCAGAATCGGTTGCCCGAGCAACTTAAAGAAGGTCTAAAAGGAATATCTCAAAGTGCTAAAGCAAAAGTATATGATATTATTTTTCAGCGTCTCGGCACAGCCTTTGCACAATCAGGGAAAGATTTATTTTCCCATGAACCCGATATTAAAGAAAATGCAGGTGGATTGAGAGATTATCATGCGATATTATGGATTTTGGGATTGGAAAATAATTGGGGTTCAGACCTTAAAGACATAGAAAAGAGTGGTTATATCGAAAATAATACATATCTTTCCTTAGTGGAGAGCCTTGATTTCCTGTGGAAAATACGCAATGAACTTCATTTTACAAAAAAAAGATGTTGGGATTTGTTAAATATTGAAATGCAATATCATCTCTCTCAATTTCTTAATTATGGAGATGCTGCTGATGATGCTATTGAACGATTTATGGAAGATTTTTATTCATCGGCAATGAGAATACGCTTATTGTTTGAATATATTGCCCGTAAAGCAGAACAAAAGAATTTTCCTAAGACAACTCTTGAAATTCCCTCCTCGAGTGTTGATGATAAATCGAATTATATGTTGTATAACGGCTATTTAACCCCGAGGATAGATGATGCCAACTGGTTTGTAGAAAATCCTGTTCGTATTATGGAATTGTTTTGGGAAGTATCGCGTAGAAAAGTTCCCATAGGTTATTCTATTCAACATTGGATACAACAAAATTTACATTTAATTAATGATAGTTTTCGAAATAATGAAGTAGTCAGTAAATACTTATTATCTATATGTGGAAGACCATTTTCTGCGGGATTTACATTCCGAGAAATGGAAAAGTTAGGTGTTCTGTCTAAATATATGCCCGAATTTGGTGCTATTCAAGGAATTGTTCGTTATAAAGATTTCCATAGTTATCCTGTAAATGAACATATTTTAAGGGCAATGGAGTCGTTAGAAAATATCCCTCGATTATCCGGCTCTATTGGGGAAATATTTAGAAAAGTATTGAAGGAAATTGAAGAACCTCAATTTCTTGTTCTGTCTATTCTTCTACATGACCTCGGTAAGGTAGAAGGGGAGAGACATTTAGAAGCAGGGGTTCATATAGCAAGGACAATTTGTGATAGATTAAGTCTATCCGATGAAGATTCGGAACATATATCCTTTCTTGTAAAAAATCACCAACTTATGGTTAATGTGGCGTTGTATAGAGATATTGACGATATAGATGTGGTTCAGGCATTTGCATCGGAGGTAAAAACAGAAAAGTTTCTTAACGAACTTTTGATTATGAGTTATGCGGATTTGTTCGCTGTCGGACCTAATGTATGGAATGAATGGAAAGGTTCATTATTAATTAACTTGTATTTTAAGACATTACGAATGCTGAAAAAAGAATTTTCAAAAGATTTGACTTTAGAAGAAGCAGTTGCAGAGAAAATCAGACAGATACATGAAAAGGTACCCCAGAGAAATCGTTCCGAATTAGAATATCATTTGAATTCAATGGGTTCTGGCTATCTGGATGCATTTACCCCTGATGATATTATTATACATTTAGATTGCTTAGAAGAAGCAATGGAAAAAGGATTAGCCGTCCGATGTTGGTCAAATGAATCTATAGGAATGAGTCATTTCGTTGTTGCTACACGGGATAAACAGGGGTTATTTGCCCAAATTGCAGGATGTTTTGCTTCACAACTTATTGATATATACAACGCTTCTCTATATACTCGAGAAGATGGATGGGTCGTAGACTATTTTCTTGTTCGGGATGCACCTCAAAGGAGACCTCTTACTGAAGGGCAAATTATAACATTAGAAAAGACACTTCGAACTGTTATTCTGGATGGTAAAGATGTGCAGGTCTTTGTTGACAAGACAAAGAAAAAATTATTTGCACTCAAAAAATCCCTTGCCCCTGTGCAGACATATATCCGTTTTGATAATGATTCTTCCAGTAAACATACTGTTATTGATATAGAAACAGGAGACCGAACCGGTTTGTTATATGATATAGCCTCTGCTCTTTTTGTTATGGGATTAAATATATATAAAGCAAGAATTAATACAGGGGCTTATCGGGTTCGCGATTCTTTTTATGTCCAATTTCGCGATAATAAAATAACACATAGAATATTACAGTCCGCTATCCGTGCCGGATTGTTAGAATCTATTGACGCACAAAACATTCAACAGGAGCAAAACGATGAAGAACAAAAAGGATAAGTTTACAAAAATTCTATTGATTGCAACAGTTACTATAATGATTACCCGAATATCCTATCCCGATATTCTCGAGGAAGTTGA
This sequence comes from Candidatus Hydrogenedens sp., assembly GCA_035378955.1. Classification (NCBI taxonomy): domain Bacteria; kingdom Pseudomonadati; phylum Candidatus Hydrogenedentota; class Candidatus Hydrogenedentia; order Candidatus Hydrogenedentales; family Candidatus Hydrogenedentaceae; genus Candidatus Hydrogenedens; species Candidatus Hydrogenedens sp. Next base: position 11,934 of record DAOSUS010000048.1, read on the forward strand.
AAAGAGATTTATTGAAATACATGAGAAAGTGGGATGTTCCGTAGTAAATATTGAACGAGAATCACAGATTAGTGCAGTTCCTGTAAATCGCGAGGAATTGTTTAAACAATTTGGATTACCCGTTCCAGAAGAGAAAGGAACTCCATCACTTCCTCAAAAAGAACAAAAACAAAAAGTTACAGGGACAGGTTCAGGCTTTGTTTATTCCAAAGACGGATATATTATTACCAATAATCATGTAATAGAAGATGCTGATAAAATTACAGTAAAAACTGTATCCGGGAAGAAATACCCTGCAAAAGTAATTGGTGCCGATTCTGAATCAGACCTTGCTGTTATTAAGATAGAACCAGAAGAGGAACTTATACCTGTTGTGTTAGGAGATTCCGACCAGTTAAAAGTGGGACAATTTGTTGCTGCAATCGGGAGTGCCCGTGGATTGGAGGGTTCAGTTTCTTTTGGTCATATCAGCGCCTTAGGTAGGGAAAATCTTAGAGAATTGCAATTACAGGGGCTTACATTCCAACATTTAATCCAGACCGATGCAGGAATTAATCTCGGAAATAGTGGAGGTCCTTTAACAAATATTAGAGGTGAAGTAATAGGGATAAATGTTGCTCTAATGTTAGGTGCTAATAGAATTGGTTTTGCAATTCCTATAAATACGGCAAAACAGGTAATTCCTCAATTGATACAAGGCGGTAAAGTTATAAGAGGTTATTTAGGTGTTGCCGTTACAGATGTGGAACGCTATGGTGAAGCACTGAATCTGCCGAACAGTTACGGAGCATTTGTAAAAAGAGTTCAGGAAGGGACACCCGCAGAAAAGGCAGGAATTAAAATTTATGATGTTATATTGAAAGTGAATGAACATGAAATTCAGAGTGCTCAGGATTTAGTAAATACAGTGTCATCTTATACACCTGGAACCTCTGTAATTTTAGAAATATGGAGAGATGAAAACAAAATATCATTGCCAATTGTATTAGGAGAGAGAAACTTCCAGGTTGCACAAAAAACGCAGGAAAACGTTTCGTTTTTAGGTATGACTTTTATAGATTTAGATAGTCAGAATAGGGAAAAATTAGACCTTGCTCCCGATACCAAAGGAGTTTTGATAGAAAATGTTGAAACAGGAAGCCCTGCAGAAGAAGCAGGACTATTCCCCGGCGATATTATTTTAGAGATTCAACGAAAAACGGTTAGTAGTGTAAAAGATTTACTGGCTATTTTGCCGAACCTTGTTAATACGGGAAAACCTATTATGATTCGTTATCAGCGAGGAAAGCAAGAACCCGATATTACTATTGTTAGTGTCACTCCATAAATTTTTCTTAATAAATATTATCGTGATACGGTTACTTCATAAATAGTTCTGAAAAAGGATTGAGGATTGCCGTCTTTAGGTCCTTTGGCAATACATTCAACAATATATTTTTTCTCTGCATTGAATTTAAGTGTTATCGTGTTTTTACTTTCTTTTTGAACAACCCCATCTACTTTCCATATATAAGACGAGTATCCCTCCACAGCAGTTAATTTGAGAGGTTGTTTCATTTTAACCTGGAAAGGAATAGGGTTATAAGATACTACCTTAGTTTGGGCAGTAGCCTTGCCTAACAAAATATCGGCATCTTTTTCTTCAACTTCAATGGTATAATTGCCGGGTTCTGGAAATGTAAAAACAAATGAAGATTCTCCTTCTCCTTGTTTAATCACTTGATTGTTTACCCGCCATACATAAAGAAGGTCAGGACTTCTTTCGAGATTAATTTCCAGAGTTTGTCCTTCATAATGTAAAGGAGGAACTTCTAAATGAATATCTATCTTATGAACTGGAGAAACAAGCCCTAATCGTTTCTTTAATTCCTCCACAGAGATACCTTCCTTTTGAGCACGATTTTCTAATGTATCAGGGAGTTTGTCCAAAGGAGCATAAACAGCAATAAGACACTTCCCAAAGGTTGTTTCAATTACCAAATCGTAAGTCCCTGTTTCAAGCAATGCAGGAGTGATAATTATTTTATCGTCTAATACTTGTAAATGAATCATGTGATTATATTTATTCTCTCCCGCTAAAAATGACCAATTTTTAATATGTTCTTTTTTTAGAAGTTGATTTTTATAAAATATCTTAACAATAGATTCTTGATTTAAATCATGGATTGTTATTTCATCGGGGTTTGCATACAAATCAGGGTTTCTCATATCCCCAAAGACAGATAAAGAACACAAAAAAAAGAGAACAATTGCACCATTTACTATAAGTAATTTAAAATGATTATATGGGAACATATTCTAAAACCTTTCCCTTCGGTTAAATTTGTTGAGGTTTACTATTAAAGGAATTATACTAATTTTAACTAAAGAACCCAATTTCTTATATTATTAATACATTTCAAAAAAACAATATGATGACAATATAGGCAAGTATGAATACTCGAGATTTTGACATTATTATAGTAGGGGGAGGACATGCAGGGATTGAATCTGCATTAGGAGGAGCCCGTTTAGGATATAGAACGATATTGATAACGCTTCAAATAGACAATATCGGAAAAATGTCTTGTAATCCTGCTATAGGAGGAGTAGCAAAGGGACAACTGGTCAGAGAAATAGATGCATTGGGTGGAGAAATGGGGCGATGCACAGATAGAACAGGTATCCAATTTAAGATGTTAAATCGCTCCAAAGGTCCTGCTGTTCATTCACCCCGAGCACAGGCAGACCGATTTCTATATCAATGGGATATGAAAAGAGTATGTGAATTACAGGAAAATTTGTATTTAAAACAAGGAGAAGTCGCAGAAATTTGTGTCCATAAAAACAAAGTGTATGGAGTTAAGTTAACGACAGGAGAAGAAATTACAGGTAAGGCTGTTATTGTATGCACGGGAACCTTTTTATCGGGGTTGCTCCATTTTGGAATGCAATCTGTTATAGGAGGAAGGGCAGGAGACCCTTCTGCTTCTTATTTGAGTGATTGTTACCGCAAATTAGGTTTTACTGTAGAAAGATTAAAAACAGGGACCTGTGCCCGAATACATAAAAGGAGTATATGCTTTGATGGATTAGAAGAACAGAAAGGAGATGAAGACCCCCGCCCATTTTCCTTTTCAACTCCTATTGAAGGTTTTAATCCTAATAAAATATCATGCTGGATTACTTATACAAATGAAAAAACCCATGAGATTATTCGTCAAAGTTTAGACCGTTCACCCTTATATTCCGGAAGAATCTCGGGTATAGGACCTCGATATTGTCCCAGTATCGAGGATAAAGTAGTAAAATTCCCAGACAAGACCAGTCATCATATCTTTTTAGAACCGGAAGGGATAAATACGGTAGAAGTATATGTTAATGGCTTATCTACAAGTTTACCCGAAGATGTCCAATTAGCCATGTTGCATTCTATAAAAGGATTAGAAGAAGCTGAGATTATTCGCCCTGGATATGCGGTAGAATATGATTTTGTCCCACCTACACAACTTAAACTAAATTTGGAGACAAAATTAGTTCAAGGATTATTCCATGCGGGACAGATTAATGGAACTTCGGGGTATGAAGAAGCAGCGGGACAAGGTATTTATGCTCTATTAAACGCAGTTCGTTATATAGAAGGGAAAGAACCTCTTATTATTGGAAGACATGAAGCGTATATTGGTGTTATGGTTGATGATATTGTTACTCGCGGAGTGAAAGAACCGTATCGTTTGTTTACTTCACGGGCAGAATACCGACTACATTTACGACATGATAATGCAGATATTCGCCTTGCTCATTATGGGTTTGCAAATGATACAATTATAGAAAAAGCGAGAAAAAAACAAGAAGAAGCAAAAAATGAAGTAGAGCGATTAGAAAAACTTATTATCCTTCCCAACCAGCAAATTAACGAATGGCTAACTTCCTTAGGAGAACCTCCTTTAAATCATCCAACTACTGGAGCCGTATTAATTAGAAGACCCAAAGTTTCTATTCAGGATTTTTACCGTTTTATTCCCAGAGAAAAACCTATTTCTAAAGAAGTGGTAGAACTTGCTGAGATTTTAATTAAGTATCATGGATATTTTGAACGAGAAGAGAAAATGGTCGAAAAATTTAAACGCTCCGAAAATATCCCTATTCCAGCTAATCTCGATTATGATACTATTGAAGGGCTTCCCCGAGAAAGTAAACAACGCCTCAAGGAAGTAAGACCAGCAAATTTAGGACAAGCTTCTCGTATTCCAGGGCTTCGTTCGTCCGATTTAATGATACTCCATCTTTGTATTGAACGACATAACATGACAAAAACAGACCTCCTCTAATTTATTTCTCTATCCTATTGCGGTAAAGTTCAGGTTTTATAGAGGTATACATCTTATTAATGTCAAGACCCCCATCGAGAAAAGTATTTACGGAATCTATAATATATTTTGGGTTAGAAAAAATTTCAGGAAAATTTACTTCCAGCACTTTCAGATTTGGATTTTGAGCCAGAGAATTTATCGTTTGTTGAATATGTTTTTCAAAAATAATTAATAAACGGTTTGTATCAATAAATGTAAATTGATTATCACTTCTTTTTCGTGCCATTTTTTGTTGAGAAAGAATAACTTCAGGCAAAGGTCTTTTAAGAAAAATAACTCTTGCGGGGAAGGAAATGGATATTTTTGCCAAAATAGGCGAAACAATTTTTATAGCATAGCCCTTATACTTCTGAAGGTATGATATATTTGATGTTACATTTAAGTTGTTAACGAGTTGGTATTCAAAATATCCATAGGGGTTATGTTCATCAGGTAACCGTTCGGAGTCTTTAAGGATAGGAATCCCTCCAATCTCTAACATTTGCATAAGTAAAGATGTCCCCGAACGAGGCAATCCCGATACAATGATTAAATAATCTCGATTCATTAGTTACTCTTTAAGTACTTAATCGTTAAAAATAAGTGAAGAGTTTTATATAATATAGTGTTTATACATTCAATTATAGGAAAGAATTATGAAAGATATAAAAGTCTTTAAAACAATTTATTTGCCTTTTTCTTTCGTTCTGTTATGTATACTTTCTATATCAGGCTGTGCCACACTTTCTAATGGAGGTGTTTTACAGTCAGAGATATTAAAAGCGAAGGCAAAAGTTGTTCCTGCATTAGTTCATTTAAATCCTGTTAAGCCTGTTTACACATTAGGAAAGAAAGAAGAAGTAATAGTTATTGGAAGTGGTTTTATTATATCGAAAGATGGCTATGTAGTAACGAATGAGCATGTTGTAGGTGAAAGTAAAAAAGTAAAATGTATTTTGAGTGATAAGCGAGAAATAGAAGCAGAAGTGATAGGAACAGACCCATTTACGGATATTGCAGTCTTAAAACTTCCTCCACAAGAAAAATATGCTTTTGTATCTATGGGTAATTCAGATGTAGTGCAAACTGGAGAAATTGTCCTCGCTATGGGTAGTCCCCATGGACTTGCTCGCTCTGTATCTATGGGAATTGTGAGTATGACAGACCGTTATTTAGAAGACCAGCGAGGTGTTATCTCCGTATTTAATAACTTTATACAAACGGATGCAGCAATCAATCAAGGAAATAGTGGCGGTCCTCTGGTAAATTTAAAAGGAGAAGTAATTGGGATTAATTCACGGATGTTATTAGGAGCCGAAAATGTAGGGTTTGCGATACCCATTAATATAGCCAGAGAAGTGGTGGAAGATATTATTAAAAACAAAAAAGTAAATAGAAGTTGGTTAGGACTAAACTTGCAAGAAATGAAAGCTATAACAGAGGATACCAATAAACATGGAGTCGTTGTAGCCGATGTAGAAATAGATTCACCGGCATATAAGGTTGGAATACGCTCAGGTGATATTTTAACGGAAGTCAATGGAGAACCTGTTCATGCAAGATTTCAAGAAGACCTACCCTTAGTAAGAAAAAAATTAGCGAATTTAGAGGTAGGAAAAGAAGTAGAACTTACAATTATACGGGGAGATAAAGAGGAAAAAGTAAAGGTTGTGCCCGATGTATATTCTCCTTATAAAGGACAAGAAATAGAATTTGCAGAATGGGGTTTTACCGCCTCGGATATTACAAATGAAATGATGAAGAGATTAAGAATTCCTAATAAAAATGGTATTTATATATCAGGTGTTCAGGAGGGTAGTGTTGCAAAAATATCAGGATTGTTAGCAGGAGATGTTATTTTAGAAATAGAAGGTAAATCTGTGAAGAACCTCGAAGAGTTTATGAATATATATAAACAGACAATTGATAATGGACAATCCCGTGTTTTGCTTTTTGTTCAACGGGGTGTTGTTACCCGATATGTGTTGATAAAAAATACCTCAGAAAACCAACCCGAAATAAAAATGATGGATGAAGGACGGAGCCCAAGCCATGAATAGCCCTTTTATAGTATCAGCACTTCTATTTATTCAAAATATATCATTAATGTTTGCACCTTCTCAGTTAGAAACCATTTATAACCAGATAATTCCCTCTATTGCGTTAGTTCAATACTCTTCTGAAGTAACAAACCAGATTACAGGAGAAACTTCACGAAAGGATGGGAATGCTCTTGGCTTGGTGGTTTCTGCCGATGGTTTAGTAATGGTTCCGGGATTTGTAGAAGTAGAAAATGTCTCTTCCTTTAACTTTAGAGTAAGGTTAAACATAAAAGGAGAAGAAAAAGAATTTAATGCGGTGAAATTGAGAAAACCAGAAGACCTTAACATTATGTTTTTAAAAATTAATAATGACACAAATATGAAATTTCCCTTCGCACAATTTGTAGAAGATTTACCTAAACTAGGTTCTGAAATTGCTATGGTCGGAATATTGGGAGAAACGGTAGATTATGTCCGATGTATAACTACAGCTCATATAGGGGCTATTTTAGAAAAACCACGATTAACTTATTGTTTGGATGAAAATGTTCGATTGGGATTTGTAGGTGCACCCGTAATGAATGAACAGGGGAAGGTTATTGGTGTCGTGGGTTTTGATTTAAGTAAAGCAGAAGGGGGAGAAGTTTATACAAGAAGTGGGCACCCTCTTTTGTATCAATATGCATTATTCAAAAAATACATTCAAAATCCTCCTGCTGTTCAATCTCAAGATGACGAACAGGAGGCATGGTTAGGAGTTATTACTCAACCTTTGACAGATGATTTCGCAGAATATTGGGGATTGCCGAAAGAAGGCGGATTGATTGTTGCTACTATTGTAAATCCATCTCCAGCGTCAGAATGTGGCTTGAAAATAGGGGATATTATTAAGAACTTTAACGGTGTTCCTATCCGAGCCAAATACGATAGTGATGTTACTTCATTTACAAAACTGGTTAGAGAAGCTGGTGCCGGAAATTCGGTTAAAATAGAAATTCTTAGAAATAAGGAACCTATGGCATTAACAGCCGTATTAGGAACACGTCCTCGCAGGTCATCTGAGGCAGAGGAATTTGAATGGGAAGCCGTGGGGCTAACTGTTCGTGAAATCACACCAGACATACGAATAGCATTAAGTATAGAAGATACTGTTCAGGGTGTTTTGGTGTATCGTGTTAAGTCCGGAAGCCCTGCTCAGGTAGCAAGATTATCGAGAGGTTTTATTATTCAAGCCATTGGAGATTGGCCTACAAGGTCTATTGACGAGTTTAAAACAATTGTGAAAATGCTACAAGAAAAGAAACCTAAAGAGATTACATTTTTTGCAAAGATTGGAAACATTTCTGGATTTTTTAGAGTGCAACCTCGGTGGGAAGAATAAATAATTAATATCCACTGATGTTTGAATTTTACATACTATTTTAATATAATTAATATACTATTGAGCGGGATTAACTCAGTTGGTAGAGTGCCAGCTTCCCAAGCTGGATGTCGCGGGTTCGAGACCCGTATCCCGCTCCATTTTATTTTGATTTTTTAAGGGAAGAGGCGTAATAATATAAAAAATGTTTGTTTTTTTCATTTGAGGGCTCTGATATGTATCCAAAAGATAAGCAAATTGATTTGAGTAATTTGAGTATTCTTATAGCAGATGACCAGGAAAGTTTAACCAGTACTTTGGAAAAGGTGATAAATAATATTTGGGGTTGTGCAATAAGGTGTGTTTACGATGGAGATTCTGTATTAACGGAATTAAAAAATGGATATATGGGAAAATCTTATGATGTATTAATAACAGACATGATAATGCCGGGCATTTCTGGGTTAGAACTAATTCGTAAATCATTAGAAATTCAACCCGATCTGGCTATACTTGTAATGACCGCATATAAAGACGATTTTTCTTTTTTAGATGTATTCAAAGAGGGAGCCCACGATATATTGTTAAAACCTTTTTCAAAGGATGAATTACAAGCAAAATTATACCGAGTCCTTCGCGAAATTCATTTCATTCAATCCTGTCGTTCCGCAGAGAGAAGATATAGAGGACTATTTAATTTATATGCAGATGGTATTGTAATTGTTAATCCTGCCAATGGTGTTATTAGGGAAACGAATAGTGCGATAACGAATTTATTGGGATACAAAATCGGAGAATTAGAAGGAGAACATTTTTGCAAAATATTATCGGACACAGAAAATTCACGGTTTAATAAATGGTATGAGGTCTTTCTTGTGGAGGGGACAGGAACACTATCTGATGTGCAGGTAATAAAAAGAGATAAGACAATAATCCATTGTGATATTTCTGGTGCCCGTGTTATTACAGATATTGATGATAATGTTTTCCTTATTTTAAAAGATGTAACGGAGTGAAAAAGGATGGAAGAGGATATAATCGAGGTGGCACAAAAGGATGAATTAACGGACTTATTCAATAAAAGGTCATTTGAAATGCAAATAGAGTGGGCTATAAAAAATGCAGAAGAAACATATACAAATTATGCCCTCCTTATGATTGATGTAGATAATTTTAAGAAATGTAATGATACTTATGGACATACAGTAGGAGATCAGGTACTCAGTAATTTAGGAAAAATTATTGCGAGGTGTATTCGTGGCAGTGATTCGGGATTTCGTTTCGGTGGTGACGAATTCGCTGTTATTTTGTGTGGAACCGAATCATCAATTAGTGTAAAAGTAGCAGAACGGATTCAGATACAGTTTGCAAAAATGGAAACCTATGGGACTTCACTGAGTATCGGAATTGCACAGTTCAAAATTGGAATGACAGCCGGAGAATTAATATCTCTTGCGGATAGAGCCTTATATGAAGCAAAAAAACAAGGGAAAAATGCTGTATTTTGTATCAATCCAGATGATAAAGTTGAATTATTGGCAGATATTCTTTGAAAAAAGGTTGATTAAAGCATAGTCGCTAATCTTTATTTAAAAAGAAGTCAGAAGTTTCTTTTACTATAATAGGGGTAAGGATAACAAGGGAGAGAAGGTTAGGTACCGCCATAAATGCGTTAGCAGTGTCCGCTAATGTCCAAACCATATTTAATTTAAGATTGGCTCCCACAAAAACTCCCAAAACCCATAGTATCCTATAAATTACAATACTTTTCTCTTTGAATAAATATTCCCACGCCTTTTCTCCATAGTAAGACCAGCCTAATATTGTTGAATACACAAAAGTGATTAAAGCGATAGATAGGGCAATATTACCTACTGATGAAAAACTGTTTCATGCATATCTTACAATTTCCACAGGTGAAGAGGATTGCATCCATGCTCCAGAAGAGACTAAAACAAGACCTGTGAGAAAACAAATTACGACAGTGTCCCAAAATGTGCCTGTGGCGGAAACAAGAGCTTGATGAACAGGATGTTTTGTTTTGGCAGCAGATGCAACAATAGGGGCACTACCGAGACCTGCTTCATTGGAAAATAATCCACGGGCAA
>DAOSUS010000049.1:0-14146 GCA_035378955.1 Candidatus Hydrogenedens sp.
CGGCTCCCGAATATAAGTATCGAAGAGTTATTTTCTGACTTCCGTCTTGTCCTTTCGGACGATTGACCGGAGTACTCAGTTTTTTGATTTCACAAGACCGTTTTTTCTCAACGGCGTGCATCGTATTCAATTTTCACAGAGCGTATCGTGTCCATGTCGGTATGGACACAGGTAGAGAGACAATTTTTGTCTCTTACCCCGTATCATCTCTTAGTATAATACAATTTTTGTTGTTCTGTCAAACTGACATGGATTTATACATTTTTCAAGTCAATTTGCCCATGTCACCTGTTTAGACAGAGCCAATTTTTATTATAGCATATTTATAACGGTTATTTCAACTTTCAGATAACAACCCCTGAAATTTTTTTATTACGGATTTTTGTTCAGGGACTTGTTGCTTTTGCTTTGCATTGTGCATTATCAAAAGCGGAGCATTATTATAACATAAATAAAATGAAAAGTCAAATTGGCTATTCATACTCATAAACAGCAGGGTTCCTACATTTGTTGCGAATGGTATTTCTTGAATAGATATGATGGAATTTTAACAATCAATTAGAATTTTTGTATCGAATAAAGACTATCCCTTTGACAATGTATTTTTCTTTTGTGCCTGTGCAGATAGAAGCTTTGTCTGACGATAAATATTGATTATTCCCGTTATAAATACAAATTAATCGTGATATTGGCAAAGGGATTATTTTTTTAATTAATCAAATTGTATATCTCGCATTGTGGAATCTGCATCGCCGGGATAGGTAAATACGCGTATTGCCGTATAGCCTTTTTTGCGAGCAGAAAAAGGCACTTTTATTTTATGTTTTGTATAAGGTTCTACGGTGGCTTTATCAGGGTCTGCCCATGTTTTCTCAATCCATTTTCTTGCAATCCAATTTTTATCGTTGAAGAAAAGAATAATAAAAGTATCGAAGGAATCTAACTCTATTGTGATGGTATCGTTTTTCTTTATCTCATCAAATTGAATTTCAATTCCATATTTGGGAACAACAATTTTTGCTGATTCGTTGGATGTTATTCTTTCTTTTAAATCCTGATATGTTATTTTTTTGAGGTTAGGGAATTGGTAGCGGTCTTTATCTATCAAGTAGTCATACATGCCTAAATTCATTTTGATAATATCCCGCCATCGTTCTATCGTAAATAAGGGACCGCGGGTAATAATTTTTAAATGGTTAAAAAATTCGGCTAAATTTGTATCTTTAATTCTGTTTTCATCTCCTCCTGCGGAATCAATATAACCTTCGGGAATATAGCGCCAGAAATGTCCAATGCGCCAACTGGGACGACAAGCGGCAGGCATTCGTGCTAATAAGGGGTCGGATAGGGCGTTATAATCAATGATATGAGCAACATGACCAGCGAAAAATCCTCTATAACCAACGCTGCCATGGGATTTGGTTATTTTTTTGTTAGCCTGCCGATATTGTCTTCCTTGATTGGCAAATGCATTGCAAGGCATGGGTTTCCCTTTTTCCCAATGAGCCAGACTTGCCACTTGGAAATAGAACATCCGTTCATCGCCGATACCATGTTCATCTTTAAATCCGGATAAATCTTTCCCGAAAGAGCTGCCGGTTAATATCGGGACATGAGGCTGTATGAAACTTGTAATAAGAAATATGCATATCGCAGGGATACCCCGTTTTAATTGGTCTAATTTGGAATATCGAATAAGAAGGATAGTTGCCAAAAGAAGAGGCACACTAAAAAACCTGCCTCCCATAAAATCTCCCCCTATCCAGATAATATAAAAGCCGTATAAAATGATACCTATTACACAAGCCCAAACTTCCTTTTGCCGTTGATAGAAAGGTATAAATAGACTTAAAAACAAAACCAGTAAGGTAATGAAATCTCTTTTCCATGAAAAGGCGTAATACCATAATCCTTGTTTGATTAAATCAATTTTCCATAGTCCTGTGCCTAATTTTGCATAGGCGGTATTCGGGAATGGAAAGCCATAATAAATAATGGAAAATAGTTCCCATAAAATGAGGGGAATAAAACCTAAACAGAGTAGAATAAATCCTTGCTTTTTATTTTCTGTCTGCCACCATGCATAGGCTAACGGAGGGAAATAAAGTAAAATACAGTCCTGACGATTGAGTGTAGCTAATGATGCTATCAGAGAAAGAAGAAATAAATTTTTTAATGTAAATTTTTGGGAGAGGAACAAAATCATAAAAATAACAAGTAATAAATGGCTCATGGGATTTTCCAGGCCGGAAGAAGAGAAGTCTATAAAAGCCCTTGAAAAACCTAATATACTTACAGCAATTAATACTTGTGATAGGTTCTGTGCAATTCCCAGAGTAAGAAGGATTATGGTCAACATAGACACGCCAAATGAAATAAATATGGCGGTTAGAAACATTTCTCGTGTCAGTGCATAAAAAGGAATATGTAAGAGCATCCATAAAGGATGCGTGTAGGCTTGAACGCGTTCGTTTACATTCCAGCGAAGTCCATAACCATTTACTGCATTGTCTACAGTGCGAAAGGAAATATAAGCATCGTCGCATAACCATGCGGTGCGGAGAAAGAGTATTGCAAAAAATATCCAGACCCCCAGAAGGATAATACTTGTTAGAATCCATAAACGCCTTTTGTTGTTTTCCATAAGTTTTCTCTAATTCCTTTTTGCTTATTTGTTCAAAATATACATTACGAAATTATACAAAATTATACTTTACAAATTATTTTGATAGTAGATGGAAACTTCTTATTTCGGAACAGATATTTCGTTGATTGAGCTCTTTGGGGCAGGGAAAAATACGGACTGTATCGTATCCTTCTCTAACAGCGTGTTTTGGAATTTTTAAAGAATAGGTGGCAAATAAAGACCTATCTCCGGTTTCAGGACCTAATTTTATTCGGGTTAGATACTCCTTATTGTTGAATAACAGAATATGAAATTGGTGCCACTTTATTAATTCCAATTCAATATAAGAATCGTGCTTAACTTCTCCCAATCGTATTTCTAAACCTCCTTCTGAGATTTTGATACCTCGATTTTCTTTCAAATTTTGTATTTCTTCTTCCCATTCTTCGTAATATTTCACTTCTGTATCCGCAAATTGATATTTATCTTCATCTATCAAATAATTGTAATATCCTAAATTCATTTTTAAGATTACTTTGAATCGTTCCCATGACCATATCGGGCTACGGGTAATAATACGGATATAATCATAAAACTTTGCAAGGTCGGTGTCTTGTATTTTATTTTCATTACTGCCGGCAGATTCCATATATCCCTCAGGAACATAGCGTATAAAATGACCTATAGCAATTTTGGGATGATAAAGACTGGGCAAATGAGACAGTAATGGGTCTCCAAGTGCATGAAAATCTACAATATGAACAAGGGGACCTGAAAAGAAGCCATAAAAGCCGACACAACCGCGAAGTTTTGTTATCTGTATGTTTTTCTTTCTGTTTTCTCTTCCGTGGTCTGCCCAACTGAATGAGGGCATGGGTTTACCTTTTTGCCAATTTAATAAACTTGACCATTTGTAATAATATTTTCGTTCTGTGGTAATTCCATCTTTTGTAAAAAAACCTCCTTTGCTGTAATCGGCACCTGTAAATATAGGGACATCGGGTCGGGTTAGACTGATTAATAGGAAGGAAAAAGCGATAGGAATGGCTAAGTATTTTTTTGACAAATGTGGAGATTGGATAATAATAATCGTTGCCACCAGAAGAGGAACTGTAAAATAACGACCGCCCATAAAATCTCCGCCTATCCATACGATATAAATGCAATAAAGAAGCACGCCCAATGCTAATGGCTGTATTATTTTTTTCTTTTGGAATAAAGCGTTAATTAATCCTAAAAAAATGACTATGGAAGTAATATTATCTCTGTTCCATGTCCAAAGATAATATCGGAGACCTTGAATAATTAAATCTATTCTTGGGATTTTTGCTCCTAATTTTGCATAGGCGGTATTTGGGAATGGGAAACCGTAATAAACAACGGAAAATATTTCCCAAAGTAATAACGGAATAAAACCAGCACATAGAATAAAAAAATCTTTTATCTTATTTTCGGAGTGCCACCATGCATAGATTAAAGCAGGCAAATAGATGAGGAAACAATCCTGACGGTTTAATGTGGCAAGGCAGGATATAAAGGACAAAAAGAAAAGATGAATTCGGGTAAATTTTTTCGTGAGAAATAAAAAAAGGAAAAGCACCAATAAAAGATGGCTCATCGGATTTTCTAATCCTGAAGATGAAAAATCTACAAATGCTCTTGAGAAACCTAATATACTGGTTATGATTAATACCTGTGAGGTATTTTGTGCCATAAAAAGGGTAGTAAAAATAATGGTTAGCATTGAAATAGTAAAAGATATGAAGATTGGGGTTAGAAACATTTCTTTTGTAAGAAAATAAAAAGGAATATGTAAGAATAGCCATAAGGGATGTGTATATGCCTGAACTCGTTCATTTACATTCCAGCGTAAACCGTAGCCATTTATAGCATTATCGACTGTGCGGAAAGTAATATAGGCATCATCACAAAGCCACGCTGTTCGTAAGAACAGGACTGCAAAAAATACCCAGACACCCATTAAGACAAGAGTATAAGTTTTTCTATTTTTTAATATCTCGTTTGAGTATGTCATACAATACTCACGCATTTTGTCTATTGATGATAAAATAATAGAAAGAGTAAAAGCCATTCTACTTTTTGATAGATAAAATATGAGATAAAATTGTTTTTCTATGAGGTTTCAAGTTAAAATTATCCCTTAATTGATTTAGTTACAACTTTGTTAATAAAAGGAGCAAAGCAATGGCTTTTTGCGAAGAACCGGAAATTTGTGAAGAAGAGAAACCCGCCCAGCAGGAAGGATTATCTCTTCGATTGTTAAAAAATCGTGTCGTTATTGTATCGGGTGAAGTTACTCAGGAATTAGCAGAAAAAATCATTACCCAATTGTTATTGTTAGATTATGAATCTCAAGAGCCGATAACTGTTTATGTCTGTTCTCCCGGAGGACATGTGGACTCGGGATTTGCTATTTATGACATAATGAAATTTGTCCAATCCCCAGTAACGACAATTGGTGTAGGTTGGGTTGCCAGTATTGCTGTACCTATTCTGATGGGGGCTCCGAAAGATAGACGATTTGCATTACCCAACACACGGTTTTTAATACATCAACCCTCAGGTGGAGCGGGAGGACAAGCAGCGGATATTCGAATAGAAGCACAAGAAATTTTGAAGATTCGTGAGAGGATTAATCGCCTTTTGTCCGTGGAAACAGGACATCCCATAGAGAAGATAGCCAAGGATAGTGACCGCAATTTCTGGATGTCTGCGGAGGAAGCCTTAGAATATGGTTTAATTGGAGAGATTATTTCAAGAAGGAAGGGGTAATAGAAAAATAATAAATGGCTGAGAAAGGTTGTGAACAAATTATACCTCTCCAACAATCTTTGAGGTTAAGGAAAATATTTTAAAGTATTGTTATGTATTTTGATAATCGTTCTTAGCTTGATAATTTTTATAGCAGGGGTTCTGATTTTTTCTGTTTTATATTCTGAACCTATGCCGATGTATCCAGAGCGGGTCAACGGAATAAAGATTTCTTCACCTATACCCGTAGTCCCCGGGGAAGGAATGCCTAAAGATTTTTCTCCGATGCGTTCGACAAACAATGTTGACCTTATTAGCATTGGGACAAGCATATTCATGGGCTTCCGCACAGCACCCAGTCATTTTGCATCACCTAATGCAAAGTTATATGTGATGCGGTCTGACGACAAAGGCAAATCATGGGAAAAAGAATTGTGTATAAGCATGAAGCGGGACCTTCGAGAACCACGTTTTTTATATTTCAAGGATAGGTTGTTTTTATATTTTTATACAGGAGGCACCGACCCCCTCCGATTTGAACCGGGATATATCCATTATTGCGAAAGACTGGAAGATGGCCATTGGACAGAACCTCAAGCAATATTTCAACCTGGTTATGTGGTGTGGCGTGTTCGAACCTTGGGGGAACAAGCGTATATGTCGGTATATTATGGATTGGATATATATGGTAAAGGGAACCTTGGTGATGCTCGCCTTTTAATTTCCTCCGATGGTATTCACTGGGAGCCCATTTCTAAAGAACCTCAAATTGACTGTGTTGGAGCAGAAGAAGCAGAATTTGTGTTTGATGACAAAGGAGGAATTGTTGCACTGGTGCGTCTTGAAGTAGGTGGAGGGGCATTAGTTTGTCGTGCTCCTGCGGATAAAATCAATTGCTGGGAGTGCAAATTTACACCTTATAAAGTTGACTCTTCACTTATGTTTACCCATAAAGGACGATTTTTTGTTGTTGGCAGAAGAAATATAGCTGGGCGTTCAGCAAGAGGTAAAGGAATTCTTCCTGAAAGTGTTTGGAATGCGTGGAGCATGGTATTTTATTCTCTCACCCGAAAACGCACTTGTTTATATGAGATTAACCCAAATACTTTGGAATTATATCCTCTCGTAGACCTGCCATCTAAGGGGGATACGGCATTCGCTGGAATTGTTCCCCTTTCTGAAGATACATACTATTTGGTAAATTATAGCAGTCCGTTAGAAGGGTTTGACTTGCCCTGGATTGGGGGGCAATTAATAGAAAGTCGATTGTATGGATTTATTCTCGATTTTTCAGAGGTAAAATAAGGGAGAGAGATAATTAAGATTGTTTTATTCAATCCATTGTTGAACCGATTTTAATGTTTCCAAATAAAATTGATGAACTTCTTTCTTTAAGTTTTTTAAATATTCCATAGGTGTTGGCGTAAATTGGATTTCAGGTAGTAATTGAGGGAGGAGGGAAATTGTTTCATCTGATAAGGTGGAACTACGAACACCTGTAAACAAACGGTAGCGATTTAATATTTGCAAATAAATTCCAAAGGTCTTCTTTAAAAATTGCCACTTCTCTTTATGTTCAGGCAAAATATCTGTCAAAATATTTAAAGCATTGATAACCGAAGAAGTTGCTAATTCAGGACACTGTTCTATCTTTAATCTTTGCCACCAGCGAACAATATATTCTAATTCAGCAGTTCCTCCTTCCGATTTTTTCAAGTTATTCGGACTTGTTTGTTGAACCATTTTTTGTCGTATATTCTCGCTTTTCTGGACATCTTCTCTGGATATAGGGAAATAAAAAGCCAACTTAGTAAGTATTTTTGATATATCCGTAGTCATTACACCTTGTTCAAAGATAATGCGGGCTTTCATTAATGCCATTTTTTCCCAGATGTCTGCTTCATGTTCATAGTATTCTTTTAATTGGTTCCAATTGATTGCCAAAACTCCTTTGGAACCATAGGGACGTAATCGGGCATCAATATCATACAAAATTCCGAAACGGGTAGGTTCTTTAAGTTTTTTAATAATTCGTGATGATACATCTGCAAAATACTCAGAAGGACTAATGGAGGTAGTATCTATTTTATCAGTAGAATTGATATGTTCATCATCATAAACGAATATTAAATCAAGGTCGCTGCCAAAGGTCATTTCTCCACCACCAATCTTACCTAAACCTATTACCGCAAAGGGAAATGGGCTTGTTCCATATTTCTGTTTTGTCTCTTCCAGAGATACAATTGCTATATCCTGTAATATCACTTTAGATAAAAGGGTGAGTTGTTCGCAGACTTCGGCAATAGTGAATTTTCCCAGTAAATCACCTAATGCAATTCGTAACCATTCGGAATCTTTTAGCCGATAATGAGCGGATTCTGGAAATGCAGATTTTTTTAACTCTTGTAACGAAAAATTTAAATAATCTGTATTAACTCTTTGTCCGATTAGTTCTCCTTGAAGGAACACTTCTATGATTCCAGGTTCTTTTATCCATATATTGGATAAAGCAGGAGCGCGAGTGGTCAATGTAACAAAAAAAGAACAGAGGTTGTGATTTTCTTTGAGGAAAGAATAGATAACACCCGGAATTTTTATCTGTGATAATTGGGAGAAGAATTGTGCCAGAGATTTGTCTGGAGAATTAGTTTTACGGAACTCTTCACATAAATAAGGAACAATTTCTATAAAACTTTCGCGAACATGTAAGGAATGAGGTGAATCTTCAGGACCATTTGCCAATAGTCGAAAAATATCTCGTGCTGAATTTACATCCTTAAAGCCGAATTCTTTTAGTTTGTTTAATCCTTCTTTTCCATCGGACTGGGAACTTGTTAAATCGTAAACCCATAGATGACCTGATGCTTTAACGGCGATAAATTGTTCTAATATATTTCGAACTTCTTGCGTTTTTTCTTTATATACACGCCAAAAGGCTTCCCCTGAAATATAACCCAATCGGCGGGCAAATTCATCTAATTCTTTCGGGTCCTGGGGTAAAGCATGTTTTTGTGTTCCGTGTTCAATCTGGAGGCGATGTTCTACTTCTCTTAAAAAACAATAATTTCTTATCAAAGTTTCGGCGTCGAAAGGCTTTAAGTAATTATTTGCCATTAATTTGTAAATGACATCAATGGTATTGGTAATTCTTAGTTCGGGTTTTCTGCCCCCATTTAATAACTGGAGCAATTGAACCGTAAATTCAATATCTCTAATTCCTCCCTTGCCTAATTTCACTTCGTAGTTGGTTTGTCCTTGTTCTGCTACTTGTTTTTCTGCCATCAATTTTGTCTGATGTATATCATCCAATGTTTTATCATCAAAAAATTTCGGAAAAATAAAAGGCCGCATCATTTCTAAAAATTCATTTCCCAGTTCTATATCAGCGGCACAGGGTCTGCATTTTACTAATGCCTGCCGTTCCCATGCACGCCCATATTGATAATAGTATTCCACAGAATTTTCAAGGCTTTCTGCTAAAGCACCCACTTTGCCATAAGGTCGCAATCGCATGTCCACACGGTAAATCTGACCTTCTTCGGTATGTTCCGATAAAAATTTAATAATTTGTTCCCCCAATTTGCAGAAAAATTCACGATTGGTAATTTGTCCTTTATGACCTCCACTTGTTTCTCCATCGCCATCGTAGATGAATAATAAATCAATATCTGAACTAAAATTAAGTTCTCTGCCTCCTAATTTCCCCAAACCCAATATAACAAAACTTGATGGTGATTTTTCTCCTTTTTCTATATCATGTTTTATGGGGGTTCCGTATTGTTGTTTTAAGTAGGTTGAGAGTAAATAAAAGCATAATTCGAGATGTGCATCGGCAAGATTCGAAAGGTCTTCGGTGATGGATTTAACTTCCTGGTGTTCTACAATGTCCCGAGTAGTAATACGGAGAAGTGCTTTCTTGTGAAGTTGTCGGAAATGTATCATGATTTTCCTTAAATTCCAATCATTACCTTCGAAAAGATGATTGCTCTGAAGAAGGCTTATTATTTCGGAAGGGGAACTAATTTTAGAGTAGTCATAACCAAAATACAATAGCCATTCTTGTTTTGTTAAAGCACGGGAAAGAGTTTGCGAAGATAAGATTTCGTCTGCATATTCGGGATGGTGAATAAGAGTATCGGTAACAAATGGGCTTTGTGAAAATATTCTTTCAAAAAATCGCAAGTATTTTGGGGTTCGTAAGTATTTGAATATATGTGTTTCGACAGGTGGAGGTAAATTTTTCAGGTATTGAGTAAAAGCAACGATTACGCGTTCAGGATTAGATGTTTCGTGGAGAAGTAATTCCAATTGGGTTTGCCATTCCTGAATAGGGATAGATGATAAGTAGTTCCAATCTTCTATAATACCTTCGGACAATCTATTTAATATATTTTTGCTTTCCATATTTTTACAAATTATTTTTTAATTTTAGTTCTATGGTAATAAAAAAGTTTTGCTATTTGTTCGCTTGTTCGTAGGATATTGATGGAAGTATTTTTTAACATTTCTTTTTTTGATGTTTCTCCAGTAGAAATAGGGAAAATAGCAACATTTGCTTTTGTCCGACAAGCATCCCAACCTTTTCCCAATCTCCCAACAAGTATAATGACCATTTTATTATACTTTTGAGCAAGGGTTAGAATTTCACCTACAACCTTACCAGAAAAACTCTGGTGGTCTAATTGTCCTTCTCCTGTAATAATTAAGTCAACAGAAGTAAGTTTATGGGTTAAATTAGCAGTTTGGGCTATCCATTGGAAACCGGGAACAAAGTTACCGAAGGCAAAAGCAAATAAAGCCCCTCCCATTCCTCCTGCAGAACCGCTACCGGGTTGTTTTTGAACATCTACTTTCAAATCTCGCTTTATGATATGGGCAAAGTTTCTAAGGGCTTTGTCTACAACAGGACATATTTCTTTTTTTAGTCCTTTTTGAGGACCGTAAACAAATGTAGCCCCATGGGGACCGTAATAAGGATTTTTAACATCACTGGCTATGATAATGGTAGTGTTTTTAATTTGCTCATAGTAACGGGTATTTTTTATACATGTAAGATTTTGTAGTTCTAAAGGTCCTTTCCCAATGGGTTTTCCCTGAGTATTGAGGAGTTGATAACCCAAAGCCTGTGCAATACCTGCTCCCCCATCGTTAATACCAGACCCACCTAAACCTAAAACAATTTGTCTCGCCCCTTTATGAATGGCATGTAAAATAACCTCGCCTACACCATAACTGGTAAAAATTTCTGGCTTCCGTTTACCCGGGGGAACAAGATGAAGCCCAACAATCTCTGCTGTTTCTATAATAGCCGTTTTTGGCTGTGTAAGCCAGCCATATTTGATTTTTCTTTTTTTGCCCATCAAATCGGTAACAACTGTGGTGAAGTATTTTATATTTAAACTCACGGATATGGCATTTAGAAATCCCTCTCCCCCATCAGAAAGAGGACATATAATCAACTCGCTTTCTGGATTAATATTTTTCCATCCCTCTGCGATTGATTTTGCAACCTTTGTAGTATCCAAGGACTCTTTGAATGAATCTGGAGCAATAAGAACTTTCAATCTTGCCATTTTCTTTTACCTTTGTACGAGAATGAATATGTATATTATTACAAACTGCTATTGAACAAAAAATAAATTTTTGAATTGTTAAAACAGCAATTTCAAGAGTGTAGGAAAATATGATATAATTCCTGCAATTTAAAAGTGTATAAATTTTTGTTTTGGGCGTAAATATTAACCCTACGAAATAAGGTAGGATAAGTGTATGGAACCAATTTATATTACTGAAGAAGGTCTACAAAAGTTGCGAGAAGAATTAGCAGAATTAAACAAACAAAAGATTAAATTATCAGAAGTAATAGCGTATGCCCGTTCTTTGGGTGATTTGAGTGAAAATGCGGAATATCATGCTGCAAAGCATGAGCAGGGGCTTTTAATGGCGAAAATCAATGATATTGAAGATAAAATTGCACGGGCTGTAATTATTGATACCACACAAATGGACACATCCGAAGTGAGGTTAGGAGTAAGTGTGCGTGTGCTAAATGAAAAGTTAAGAAAAGAAATTACTTACACCATAGTAAGTCCTGTGGAAGCGGATTTATCGTCGGGTAAATTATCAACACAATCACCCGTGGGTCAGGCATTGTTAGGGAAAAAAGTTGGGGATGTAGTTGAAGTAAATGTTCCCGCAGGAACATTGCGACTTAAAGTTCTTGAAATTTTACCTTCACAATAATCTTAAGGAATATTTTGATGCCCAAAAGAAATGACATTAAAAAGATAATGATTATAGGTTCGGGCCCTATTGTTATTGGGCAGGCATGCGAATTCGATTATTCTGGAACACAGGCATGTAAGGCGTTGCGGGAAGAAGGTTATGAAGTTATATTGGTGAACAGCAATCCGGCTACGATTATGACAGACCCAGAAATGGCAGATAGCACTTATATTGAACCGTTAACTGTTCCCTTTCTGGAAAAGATAATTGAACGAGAGAAACCGGATGCTTTACTTCCTACAGTAGGAGGACAAACAGGACTTAATTTATCCGTTGCGTTGGCGGATGCAGGGATATTAGAAAAATATGGCGTTCAGATGATAGGTGCTAATGCACAAACAATAAAAAAAGCAGAAGACCGTGGCTTATTTAAAGAGGCAATGATTCATTGTGGGCTGGAGGTACCGCGTAGTCTGGTTGTCCATCACATTGATGAGGCAATGGGGTTCGGAGGAGAGATTAATTATTCTGCGGTAATTCGTCCTGCGTTTACATTAGGCGGGACGGGAGCAGGATTATCTTTCAACAAGGATGAATATGTGTCGGCTATTCAAAAAGGATTGGAGGCAAGTCCGATTCATGAAGTTTTAGTAGAAGAGTCCGTTATCGGCTGGAAAGAATATGAATTAGAAGTAATGCGAGATTTAAAGGATAATGTAGTTATTGTATGTCCAATTGAGAATGTAGACCCGATGGGCGTTCATACAGGTGATAGTGTTACCGTTGCACCGGCACAGACACTGACGGATAAAGAATACCAGATAATGCGAAATGCGGCAATTGCCATTATGCGGGAAATTGGTGTGGATACGGGAGGGTCTAATGTTCAGTTTGCTGTTCACCCTCAAACAGGACGAATGGTGGTTATAGAGATGAATCCACGCGTATCGCGAAGTTCTGCATTGGCTTCTAAAGCGACCGGATTCCCAATAGCGAAAATTGCGGCAAAATTGGCTGTTGGCTATACTCTGGATGAAATACCTAATGATATTACCAAAGAGACACCTGCTTGTTTTGAACCCACGATTGACTATGTGGTTACAAAAATACCGCGTTGGGCTTTTGAAAAATTTTCAGGTGCAGAACCAATATTAACGGTTCAAATGAAAAGCGTTGGTGAAACAATGAGCATTGGAAGAACATTTAAAGAATCACTCCAAAAAGCCATACGCGGATTGGAAATTGGTAGGTTTGGTTTCGGTGGAGATGGGAAAGCAAAGCCTCTCACAAAAGAACCCCATTCACAAGTAGAAAAAGACGCCCTTTTGCGGGCTTTACGAACACCATCACCTCATCGGTATTTACATTTAGCGGAAGCTATTCGACTTGGAGCCACTGTTGAGGAGTTGCATGAAATAACAAAAATTGACCCGTGGTTTATCCGTCAGATGGAAGAGATTGTGGAGGAGGAAAAGAATTTAATTGAATTATCTCCCGAAATCAATTCTTACATCAATACTAACTCCAAAGAAGCAAAGAAAAAAGAATTTCTAACAAAAAGGATAAAAAAAGCCAAGCAATATGGTTTTTCAGATTATCAGCTAGCAAGATATTGGAAGTTAAATGAATTAAATGTAAGAAATTTACGGAAAGAATTGGGGATTGTTACAACTTATCGGCTTGTAGATACATGTGCGGCTGAATTTGAGGCCTATACTCCCTATTATTATTCAACTTATGAAGATGAGGATGAAGTGCAACTTGCCAATAAACCGCGAATAATCATTTTGGGAGGCGGACCAAATCGAATTGGACAGGGAATTGAGTTTGACTACTGCTGTGTGCATGCGGTTTTTGCTCTCAGAGATATAGGATACGAAGCCATTATGGTGAATTGTAATCCAGAAACTGTCTCCACAGATTATGATACATCCGACCGTTTATTTTTTGAACCGGTAACATTTGAAGATGTAATGAATATCATTGAGCGGGTTCAGCCTCAGGGGGTTATCGTTCAATTCGGTGGACAAACTCCGTTGAACATAGCCCAACAATTAGAAAAGGCAGGTGCTCCGATTATTGGCACATCTGCATGGAATATTGCCCGTGCAGAAGACCGCAAACTTTTCCGTGAAGTGGTGGAGAAACTGAATCTTTTGCAACCGGAAAACGATACAGCCCGTTCGTTTGAAGAGGCTTTGCAAATTGCAGAACGGATTGGCTATCCCGTAGTAGTAAGACCTTCTTTTGTATTAGGGGGTCGAGCTATGGAGATTGTCTATGACACAAATGCACTTCAAAGGTATATGGAATATGCCGTAGAGGCATCGCCAGAACATCCCATATTAATTGATAAATTTTTAGAGGATGCTATAGAAATTGATGTGGACGCTATAGCAGATGGAGAACGGGTCATTATCGGTGGCATCATGCAACATATTGAAGAGGCCGGGGTTCACTCTGGCGATAGTGCTTGTATTTTACCTCCTTATGATTTACCTGCCGATATAATTGAAACGATTA
>DAOSUS010000049.1:14156-16899 GCA_035378955.1 Candidatus Hydrogenedens sp.
ATTAAGAAACAGACTCGTGCTCTGGCAATTGAATTAGAGGTGCGTGGGCTTATGAATGTGCAATATGCCGTAAAAGATGGGAAGGTATATCTACTGGAAGTAAATCCAAGAGCGTCTCGAACCATTCCTTTCGTAAGCAAAGCTGTAGGTGTGCCATTAGCCAAACTTGCGGCTCTGGTCATGGTAGGTAAAAAATTATCGGAAATGGGTCTCACAGAAGACCCCAAGCCTCAATATATCTCGGCCAAAGAGGTTGTTTTGCCTTTTATTAAGTTCCCGGGTGTAGATATTATTTTAGGACCTGAGATGCGTAGTACGGGAGAAGTAATGGGCATTGACAAAAATATGGGGCTTGCCTACGCCAAAAGTCAGATAGCCGCTGGAAATAGTATCCCGCTGGAAGGAACTATCTTTATAAGTCTGAATGACCATGATAAGAGATATATAGGTTCCATAGCCAAAGATTTATACGAATTGGGATTTAAATTTATAGCAACCAAAGGAACGGCTGCGGTGCTTCGTGAACATGGGATTGATGTGGCGGAGGTATTTAAGGTTGGGGAAGGGAGACCTAATGTTCTTGATTGTATAATCAATGGTTATGTAAATTGGATTATTAACACACCGAAAGGAAAATCGGCTAAAGATGATGAGGTACTCATCCGTAGAAAAGCATTAGAAAATAATATCCCAACGATGACTACACTTGCGGCTGCAAAAGCGGCTGTTCAGGCACTCCGTGAAATGAAAAAAGGAACGATGGGCATCCTCTCTCTGCAAGAACACCACAAAACAACAGGGATACAAATAAAAATCAAATAACGGATTATTTGAAAAAGATATATCGGTATTGGACTTTTGGGTGAAATGAGATGAATAGGACAGATGAGAGAAAATAGAAAGATTACATTGACAATAGTTTTAACGGGAAATCATTTTAAAAAAGAATTTTAAACTGCAAAGGGATGCAGAGATAATTTTATAGCGAACAGTTATTAACTCTTACAGCGAAACTAAAAGATTGATTCTATAAATACGATGTGATTCACCCACTATCGTAGATATATATTCTATTCGTTTTGTCATTCCCATTTTTCTATCCGTCTCATCCCTTTAAAAGAATCTGTAACGATATATTGTATAATATATTTTGAACAGTTATTGTATATGATTTACTTGGAGGATTTTTTGAGGATTTGGGGGATTTCCTGGAGGATTTTTTGTAGGATCTGTCTGCGGTGTTCTTCGGAAATTTTGTAGTGTTGTTCCTGTTCTAATAGTTCCATCGTTCTTACTGCCACCTGATACGCAAAATCTTCTACTTTCATATATCCCTGCTCCTTAGATACAGTTTTTCTTCCATAGAAAGAATTATATTAATACTCTATTACTTAATCAAAATAAATAAAATTTAATTCCATTATTTAGGGTCTTTAATAATAAAACTTAAATTAACATTGAATTTCATTAAGAAGATATTTAAGATACATTGAAAAAAAAATTATTTTTACTAAAATGTATTAATTAAAAAAATAATCAAAAAACTTGACTTGTAAAAAAAAGTATAATTAAACCATATTTATACACAAAAAACAACAAAAGGATGGAAACAAACTTAAACATAGGAGAAAATGCTATGAAAAAGACTATCTTTATGTTGGCTATGTTTTGTATCTTATTCTCAACCACGATACAATTATTTGCTGAAGATCCACCTCCATGTGGAACCTTATGTGGTGTCTGTGGAGTTTTAGATATGGCATGGGAAAATGTACCAAATGCTGTTACAGTTACGAGTAATGATGTTCTTTTCCCTGTTTGGGAAACTTGCGATGGATTTTCTACTTGTTGTGCAAATAATCCTTGTACACTTTATATGACACAAAAAAATGTATCCGCTGGATTTTGGACATGTGAAGCTGGAATAAGTTTAGGCATTCAAGTACCTCCAGGATATTCAATACTGGGAGGTGGAAAAATATCTGTGGGAGGTCAAACTGTTATAATTGTAGAAGGCGGTTTAAAATCAGAATGTTTATTAACTCGTTGTCAAAAAAGTACTCAAAAAATAGGTCCTTATTATCACACTATAACACGAAGAGTTTTATGTACAAAATTATGTTATAACCCAACTGATTGGTTACAGAATAATCCCTGTTCTTGGGGACAAACAATTTGTAAAGGACCTTTAACTTATTATAAAGAGTCCCATGTATGGTATCTATTAGACGCATGTAAAGTAATTGGAACATGTGGACTTCCAGATTCCAGTTGTCCTCAATGTGCTGATCCATACAATCCAAATTGTAATTAGTAAAGAGAAATAATAAAATATTTATTAAAAAATTAAGGGAGAAGATACGATGTTATTTTTATTTTTTATCCATACTTCCATCACAGAAACTGAAGATTTATCTACAAGACTACAAGATTACACAAATGATATAAAAGCAGTAATGGAAACAGAAGAATATAAAAGGGCAGAAGAATTAATAGTAAATAAACAATATGAAGATGCTTTTTCTATACTGTCAAAAGCAATGCTGGAACATCCAGAAAAGCAAAGAGCATATCTTCTGGCAATGAATATGCTAATAAATAATGTTCCTACTGAGGAAAAAAATACATGCTACCAGGTATTTCTAAATAATGCTAAAGAAATACTCCCCCAATTAGAGTATGAAAACCAAAAGCTTCTCGCTGAATTTATATCAGGAACAGAATCACTTCGAGGAAATTATCC
>DAOSUS010000049.1:16909-21547 GCA_035378955.1 Candidatus Hydrogenedens sp.
CCAGAAGCAAGTGCTTATGCAGACGCATTGATTCAAAACACAGAGCCAAATACCGTTGAATATGCCAACGCACTTTATGGAAAAGCAATTATAGCAATACAAAATAATAAGTATGAGGATGCGATGATATTACTGGAGAATCTACGAAGAAATAAAGACTATTACCCTTCTGACATTCAGGATAAAAATGATTATCAATTATTTTTTGTTTATAGTTTTCTACAAAAGAATGAGTTGGCTGTAAAATTAGGGGAAGAATTACGAGAAAGATTCCATAAAAAGGAAATTAAATCTGGAAATGATGTAATAGACCGTATAAACCTCCTTTCCAATTTGGGAAGTATATATTACAATACTGATTATATAAAGGCGTATGAAATATATAAAGAATTGGCAGACTTAGGAGACACATATTCTGATTTATTAAAAAAGAGTGGCATCCCTGAAATATCGTGGCAACCTTTTTTGGAGATAGCCCGAAAAAATAGAGATTTATTAAAACCGAGTTATCCATCATCTAACCCAAGAAAGGAGACTCCAGAACAGACTAAAAAAGAAGAAAATAATCAGAGTTCATTAGAGAAACCACAAACAGCGATGGAGAATATAGTAGGTTCTCTAAATCAGAATTTACCTGCTAATCCTAATAGTTTTCCAAAATTTCCAACAATTACTTACAGTTATCCTGATTATTCTCTTATCAAAATAAGTTTTCTGTTAGGGTTCATTACTGGTGTAATTGTAATTTTATTATTTGTCCTAGTAGTTTATTTTTTATACAGGAAGAAAAAAACCTCTTGATTTAAGATATAAAAACAATTATTTTGTTTTTAGTTTATATTCCTGTTTTTTCGCGGAGGAGGTTAGCGGAGTCGGTTTCTTCCCAGCGGAAGCCCTGGTCTTCGCGACCGAAGTGTCCATAACTGGCGGTTTTTCTATATTGGGGCTTGCGGAGATTAAGAAATTCGATGATTGCAGAAGGACGACAATCGAAGGTTTCGCTTAAAATTTTCGCTAATTTTATATCTTCGATTTTACCTGTGCCGTAGGTGGTTACATTAATAGAAACAGGCTTGGCTACTCCAATTGCGTATGCTAATTGCACTTCGCAACGGTCGGCAATACCTGCGGAGACTACATTTTTTGCGATGTAACGAGCCATATAGGCGGCACTACGGTCAACTTTGGTAGGGTCTTTACCGCTGAAAGCACCGCCACCATGTCTGCCCATGCCGCCATAGGTATCTACTATAATTTTTCTTCCCGTCAAACCGCAGTCTCCCACGGGACCGCCGGTTACAAATCTACCTGTTGGATTTACATAATATTTGATATCGCCTTTGACTAATTCCTTAGGCAGTGTGGGCTTAATTACCTGTTCAATGATGGCTTCTTGGATTTCATCATGTTCTTTTTTTAATTCTTGGGGAGTAGGGTTAAGACCTCCATAAAGGGGTAGGTGTTGATTGGAAATGACGACAGTATCAATTCGGACAGGTTTGCCGTTAACATATTCTACCGTTACTTGTGATTTTCCATCGGGCATTAGCCAGGGAATAGTTTTATCTTTGCGAAGTTTACGAAGTTGTAATCCCAATTTATGGGCTAAAGCAATAGGAAGGGGCATGAGTTCCGGTGTCTCACGGACTGCAAACCCGAACATCATTCCCTGGTCACCTGCACCTTGTTCGTGGTCGGAGGAAGCATCTACACCGCGGGCAATATCAACGGATTGTTTTTCTAATGCAACAAGGATAGAACAGGTTTCTCCATTAAAACCTATATAGCCCGGCCCGTAACCGATATCAACAATAGCCTGACGAACCAGTGAGGTAATATCTACTTTTGCACGTGTGGTTATTTCACCGGCAACTACGCAAAGGTTCGTTTTTACTAAGGTTTCGCATGCGACACGGCTATATGGGTCTTGTTCTAACATAGCATCAAGAACTGTATCTGAAATAATATCCGCTACTTTATCTGGATGTCCATCGGTTACAGATTCGGATGTAAATAAAATCCCGTTTTCATTCATCATAACACTAACCTTTATTTTGATTGGATTACCTGTTTATATGTAAACATTCCATTATACTACGCCTGGACGATATTTAGCTGTAAGTGCTGCGGGGTCTAATTTCACACCCGGTCCCATGGTTGAACAAATACTACATGCTTTTAAGTAGGTTCCTTTTAGTGAAGCGGGACGGGCTTTTACAATAGCCGCAATTATTGTTGAAGCATTTTCTTCAATCTGTTCTGGTGTAAAACTTGCTTTACCTACGGGGACATGGATATTCGCGTTTTTATCTACACGAAATTCGATTTTACCTTTCATTATTTCTGCGACAGCTGGACCGATATTTGGGGTAACGGTACCTGCTTTGGGGCTGGGCATAAGTCCACGAGGACCTAAGATTTTACCTAATTTTCCAACCTGTCCCATCATATCGGGTGATGCTACTGCTGCATCGAAATCTAACCAACCGCCTTGAATTTTTTCAACCAAATCTTCGGCACCGGCTTCAATGGCACCGGCTTCTTTGGCTGCTTTGATTTGCTCTTCCTTTTTGCAAAAAGCAATTACGCGGACTTTTTTCCCTGTTCCATGAGGAAGGGATACAGCACCACGAACCATTTGCTCTGCATGTCTTGGGTCAACGCCTAAGAGGAAGGCTAATTCAATGGTTTCATCGAATTTGGCCGTGGCACATTCTTTAACGATTTTTGATGCTTCTGAAAGGGAATAATAGCGGGTTCTATCTACTTTTTTGTAGAGTTCCCTCATTCTTTTACTGGGTTTTGACATGTTTTTATCCTCCTGTGGTTCTATCGGACAGATAAACTGTCCTCCCACGGTTAGAAAATTTTAAAAGGAAAATTTTACAACTTATTCTACAATGATACCCATACTACGAGCAGTCCCTCGAATCATGCTTTTTGCGGTTTCAAGGGAACCTGCATTTAAGTCGGGCATCTTTAATTTTGCGATTTCTTCTATCTGTGCTTCGGTGACAGTACCTACTTTATTACGATTGGGTTCACCAGAACCTTTGGCTAACTTTGCCGCTTTCTTTAATAAAACAGCCGCAGGTGGAGTTTTGGTTATGAAAGTAAACGAGCGGTCTTCAAAAATAGAGATAACGACAGGGATTATCATTCCTTGCTGGTCTTTGGTTCTGTCGTTAAACTGGCGGACAAAATCCATGATGTTAACCCCATGCTGACCTAATGCTGGACCTACGGGCGGAGCAGGGGTGGCTTGTCCTGCCGGAACTTGTAATTTTACGAGTGCTTTTAATTTTTTAGGAGGCATATCTTTAACCTTTCTTTCTTAATTTCCATCAAAATGCTTCAACTTGCCAGGATTCTACCTCAATAGTTGTAGTTCTATTAAAAATTTCAACGGATATTTTTAATGTTGAACGCTCCACATTTATTTCTTCAATTCGTCCTACGAAGTTTGAGAATGGCCCTTCAATAATTTTTACTCTATCCCCAACGGAGAATTCTAATTTCGGTTTTGGGGCTTCTTCTTCACCCGTCATAATAGCAATAATTCCCTCAACCTCTTCATCAGGAATTGGTGTGGGGATATTTCGTCTGCTACTGACAAAACCGGTAATTCCTTGCGTTTCTCGAATTAATGCCCATAACTCTGGATAGTTTTCGGGATGTTCGGGTAATTGCACGAGGATATACCCGGGGAAACATTTATGTTCTACAACTTTAGAAGTTCCTCCTCGGCGTTCAGTAATTCTTTCTTTTGGTACTAATGCATTAACGACCCAATCTTCAATACCTTTTTGCTTGGCTCCCCATTTAAGTTTCTCGCATACTTCATATTCTTTTGCGGTAAGAACATGAAGGGCATACCACCGGCGTGGAATACCATCTTGAGGAACGGGCTTTATGAGCTTTTCACGGGTAGGGGTAGTATCCGTGCCTGCCACTTCCTCTTTACCTGTAGTCATTTCTTTTTTTTCTTCTACCATCGCCGATGGACTCCTTTTTAACTTTATGAAGCAATACCCAGAATAAACAACATAATTTGAGCGAAAGAAACATCAAAAGTAAAGATAATTACCGCCATAATACATAACAAAATCATGGTAATTTTTGTTGAAACTTTCAAGTCATCCATTGAGGGCCAGGTTACTTTTTCCAATTCTGTTTTTACATCCAACAGAAAGTTTTTTGCCTTAATATAGATGGCTTTTAATCCTTTTTCCTGTTGTTCTTCTGTTTTGCTTACTATTTTCGACATTTGACTTGCCTTTATAATTTATTTCTTTATTATTTTACGATAACTGGCAGGCCTGGAGGGACTCGAACCCCCAACCTTCGGCTTTGGAGGCCGCCGCACTACCAATTGTGCTACAGGCCTGCAGAAACAAACCGAATTTTCACTACTTCATCTCACGATGAACTGTGTGCTTTCGGTCGTAACGGCAATATTTTTTAATTTCCAATCTTTCGGGATGTTTTCTTTTTTCCCGTGTTGTTGTGTAGTTTTTACGCTTACACTCTGTACATTGTAATATAACTTGTTCCCTCATGGGATTAATACCTCATTATTAAATATTACTCTATAATTTTACTGACGACGCCAGCACCTACGGTCCGTCCACCTTCGCG
>DAOSUS010000050.1 GCA_035378955.1 Candidatus Hydrogenedens sp.
AACATATTCCATGATTGGATGATGGCTTTTCAAGCCACTGATTGACAAAGTCGGAAATATTTATTTTTATCCATCCTATTTGAAACGGTAATTCACGAATATTGAGAGGGTCATCCGAAGTATTGATTTGGGCATTCCAGTTTGTTAATAAGGAAGGCACACCATCTATACCTTCAAACTCATCTGAGATCCCGTCTCCTTCTTCCCATGTATCGTTTATTTGTTGAACTTTTACACGAATAGACCCGGTTCCAATTCTTTTTATCTCTGCTAAATATAACCAGATAAAGGCTTCTTTTAAATCCTCCTTATTCCAATTTTTTGGTGTATCGAATTGAATTAAAATTTTATGCTCTTTATTTTGCTCTACCCCAAGTGTAAGATAGGGTTCTTTACCGGTGTTATTTTCCGGTTTTTCTTCTATAATCGTTGTATCTCGAATGGACTGGATAGGAACAAAATCATTGTTCTTTCGAACATACGGGGCATATTCCAAACTATTCTGTATAAAATAATCCCCTACAATTTTTGCAAAATAGAACTTCATAAACGCACTTACCGCAGATGCATCATGTTCCACACCTCCATAATAATAATCTTGGTAATGCTGGTATACCCAATTATGTTTCTGCTTCATTATCGAAAATTGGGTCATGGCAACGAGTGGTCCGGAAGCAAGATAACCTTGTTCCCGTGTACAGCCTGCTTTTAATTGTTCCAGAGTTACTTGTTTGTTTATTTTTTGGAAACAAGATAATATTGTTTCAAAGGGCCAAAATAGTTGTAATGGGATAGGAGGTGTAATTTCCTTTTCTGCAAACAGGAAAATATCCGTTGCAAATTCGGATTCTCCATGGGAAGACCCTCCTTCTTCGCGTGCCGAAGTCAAAAACGAACGATGTTTCGGTTCATCAAAATGCCAGGGAATATCAGATATATTATGCACAATCATTCCAAGAAAAAAGGCTAATTCTTTGCGTGCTTGTGCAGGAGATAACTCTGGAATTTTTTGTTGTAATACTTCCACATACGCAGTTATAAAAGGGTTCCAGTGAGAAGCCTCTGCACAATCGGGATTTATTTCTCCATATCCCCAGTCGGGAAAAGAACATCCCGCATAGAAAGCAGGATAAACCTCTTTATCTTTGAACAACTCCGCTAACTCGGGATACTGTTTTTCCCAATCCAAAATGTACTTCTGAATGGCCTCCATACCTATTTCTATATGTGCCCGAACACCAATAGCATCAACCCTGACACATACAAATAGACATAGAAGGATAAAAAGATATGTATTTCCGTTCTTCATTCGCATGTTTTTATTTCTATATAAAAATCGTTTTTTATATAAGACTATTTATCTACCTTTTTAGTTTTCTATTTGTTGAAAAAGAATAAGGATAACCTTCATGGAAAATAATATAGAAATTGTATGAAATAATGGTAAATATAAAAAATAATTTTTAAGTATTTATGGAGGGGTAATTTTTCCTAAAACAACAGGACGGGATGCTCCTGTTACCTGAGGTATATTAGCAGGTGTTCCACAGATGGTTTCATTCCCAAGAATAGCAAAGGAAAGTGCTTCGCGTGAGGAATTCGGTATTCCATATTGGTCGCTTGTAAACACCGGAATAGGTGCTAAACTTTTTGATAGCCACTTATGTATGGTTCTATTTTTGGCACCACCGCCACCAATAATAATATGGTCAATTGTATATTGAGGCTTAACAAATCTTTCATACGCATCAACAATGGTTCGAACCACCATAGTTGTCACCGTAGCGACAAGATCCTCAATGGGATATTCTTTACGACTGGCTAAAGCATCTCTCAAATAATTTTCTTCTCCAAAATCTTCTCTGCTGGCTGTCTTGGGAGGGACTTTTACGAAGAATGGATGGTCCAATAGATACTCTAAGAATTCATCAATAACCTTTCCATGTCTTGCCATGCGGCCATCACGGTCCATATTCTCCGCACCGCGTGTAAGAAGACGGACTGTTGCATCTATTGCTATATTTCCCGGACCTGTATCAAAGGCGAAAATTTTCTGGAAATCCGGGTCTATCACCGCCATATTGGATATACCTCCAATATTTATACAAAGGATAGTACGGTTAGACCTACGGAAAAGTATCCAGTCTGCATAAGGCATTAAAGGAGCACCCTGACCACCTGCGGCCATGTCACGGGCTCTAAAATCTGAAACTACAGGTAAACCTGTCCGTTCTGCAATTACCGCAGGTTCTCCAATCTGAAGGATACCAATTTTTGAAAAAGTTGGAGGGGCAAGATGGGCAATGGTATGTCCATGAGAAGAAATGAAATCTACTTCAATGTTTTGTTCTTTGGCTATCTTTATCATCTCCAGCGCCGCCTGTGCTAATAACTCTCCCAATTGAAAATTCAACTGACAGATTTCACGGTCTGTTTTATGTTCCGACAATAAAGCCAGACGGAAATCTTCATCGTAAGGAAATGTATTTGAAGCAAGTAATCTCATTGCCATTTCTGGACCTGTACCTTTAAGACGGACTAAAACAGCATCAATACCATCACAAGAGGTACCCGAAGAAAGTCCTATTATATAACGCGGTATTTTTTGTTGAAGTGCTTGCAAATCAAACATAAATTACTTTACCTTATGTATAAATTCAATTCATTTATATATTCTTTACATACTTATTATATAATTTATTGACACCATTGTCAATAATAAATATTCTTTAAAAACATTTTTTTATAAATAATATAATATTTATAATTCTCTTTTATGATATATAGTTCCTTTTCGTCAAAAAAGAACACATCACTTATAACTTCTGCCTGTTTATCTATTTTAAAGAAAACAAAGCAGTCCTGGAAAACGGTTCACTTATTGCTTTCCCTGGATGAGGAAAAAATCCTTGATATTTTTAATAATCGAAAAGATATTAAGCCATTCGATTTCAAAAGCATTTCTATTTCAGATATTGTTTTTCAAAAAATATCAATTATTAGCCAGAAAGATATTGAAGAAGCAGAACAATTATTGATGAAAGTGCAAAAAGAAGGCTGGAATATCGCTTTCTTTAACTCGGAATATTATCCCAAGCAATGGCTATATTTAAGGGGGCAATTGCCTCCATTAATATTTTTTAAGGGGATGCTGGATTGTGATAACAATAACCCAGGTGTGGCTATAGTAGGGACAACACAACCTACAAAAAAATGCATAGAGAAAGTCGAAGAATTAGTCAAGTTCATTATCCGTGCAGGTGCTTATCCTATTTCCGGAGGTGCTATGGGAGTTGACCGAACGGGACATGACACATCCATTCACATAGGAGGTTCGACACAGGTAATTATTCCCTGTGGTGTTTTTCATTACCCTATCCCCTATCATTGGGAAAGAGCGATTAAATGCAACAAAATGCAAGTTATTAGCCCATGGTTGCCTTCTGCAAAATGGGAAAGTCAACAAGCCGTCCGAAGAAATTTATTTATTGCATCCCTTGCTAAAGTTGGTTGCTTATTTCAACCAGCACATAAAGGTGGAAGTTTTCGTGTCGCTCAGGAAATATTGTCACGCCATTTGCCTGTGTTTGTGTATGAACCTTTATATCATGCAAAAATACTAAAACATCTCCCGCAGGTTTTACCCCTTGTAAACGATGAAGGGAAATTAAATTACACCCTGCTGGAACAAGCCCTAAAAAAGGTTAAAGACATCCAAGAAGAACCCGATAAAAATTTATTTAATTAGTCGAACGGGTCAGGAACTGGTCAGGTGAGTTTAGACCTGTTCGACTTTATTTAAAGTTAAATTCCCAATCTCTGTTTTAATAGTTGTTCTGTCTTCTTGAATACTTCATCAGGAGTGCCGTCGGCAGTGATAGTTAGGAGTAGTCCTTCTTTCTCATAATAATCTGCTAACGGGGCTGTGCTTTCTTCGTAGGTCTTCAATCGCACGCGTATGGCTTCGGGCTGGTCATCTTCCCGCTGGAATAATTCACCGCCACATTTATCACAAACACCTTCTACTTTGGGCGGGTTAAAAATAATATGAGCAGTGCCTTTACATTGTTTGCAGATTCTACGGCCACTCAAACGTTTTACAACTTCTTCTGTGTCCAATACATAATTCAGCACAACATCTAATTTAATATTTAATTCTGTTAATAGTTGTTTTAATGCCTCTGCTTGATGTACTGTTCGCGGAAAGCCATCCAGTAAAAATCCATATCCGCTACTTAAACAATTTCTTCGTTCCCGAACAAGGTTAATAACCGTGTCATCGGACACAAGTTTTCCTGCTTTCATCGCAACCATTGCTTCTCGCATAGCAGGACTTAACGATTCTTCGGGCGTATTTTTTGCTGCACGGAATACATCCCCTGTGGATAATTGGACTGCTCCGTATTTTTTGCTAAGATACTCTGCTTGCGTTCCTTTACCAATTCCCGGAGCCCCTAAAAGAACTATGTGCAACGGGCGAGCAGGTTTGGGAAGTTCACTTTTACATTCTGTTCCGTAAAGCCATGCATTTATGACACCTTCATTCGCCATAAGGATACCCTCCTGATTATTTAAGGTTTAATCTTTTACAAATTAATGGAATAGGTATTAGTATAGCAAAAAAGAAACCTTCTTTCATTTTTAAAGTCTTTTACTTGAAAGTTAAAATGTAATCACCTATACTCATAATAGGGGTAAACAAAATAATTATAAGGAGCGAAAAGATGAAAAAGATAAGAAAATTATTAGGAAGCCTGTTGATTGGTATAATTTTTATTTCATGGTATAGTTTTGCAGATATACTCCCTCTGAAACAGAACTGGCTGGTACAGACTTCCCGTGGTTTGAATGTTGAAGGAAATGTTTTATCCACTTCCGATTGTGTTACAGATAATTGGTACAAAACAGAAGTGCCCAATACGGTTCTTGCAGTGCTTGAAGATAATGGCGTTTACCCTAATTTATATTATGGAACAAATTTGAAGAAAGTACCGGGCTATCAAGATGACCTGTGGTTAATTATGCCGAAGGACAGTCCCTTCCGTGACCCTTGGTGGTATCGAACTGAATTTGTTGTTCCTGCGGATTGGAACGGTATGGAATGCACACTTCATTTTGAAGGTATTAATTATGAGGCAGAAATCTGGATGAATGGTCATAAGATAGCCGACCGTTCTGAAGTGCGAGGCATGTTTCGCAGGTTTGAATTTCCTATCTCGCAAAATCTGAAATATGGTGAAAAAAATACATTAGCAGTAAAAATTTATCCGCCGGGTCTTTTACCAGATAAGGATTACGATACAAAACAGATAGAAGCAACTACGGGTTGGGATGACCATAATCCACAACCACCCGATTTGAATATGGGGATATGGCAACCTGTGTATATAAAAACACAGGGAATAGTCGCATTACGGCATCCGTATGTTGAGACACAACTGTCCCTTCCTTCAATGGATTTTGCGGATTTAACGGTATCTGCCTGGATAACTAACATGAAGGAACAGGAAATAGAAGTTACGGTAAAAGGGACCATTGAAGATCGTGTTTTTGAACAGAATGTCAAATTAAGTCCAAAAGAAAAACGAGAAATTATTTTCAAACCAGAGGAATATCCTGCCCTACATGTTCTATCTCCTCGTATTTGGTGGCCTGCACCGTTAGGAGAACAGAATTTGTATACTCTCTCTATGGAAGTAATAGTTCAGGGAAAAGTATCAGATACCGCACAAACGCGATTCGGTATTCGGGATGTCCGCACAGAACTTAATGAAGAAGATTGGCGTGTTTATTATATCAATGGTGAAAAAATACTCATTCGAGGCGGGGCATGGATGACTTCTGATATGCTTCTGCGTCTTACTCGAAACCGATACGAAGCCCTAATTCGTTATGCGAAAGAAGCCGGACTGAACATGCTCCGTTCAGAAGGATTTTCCATTCGCGAGACGGATATGTTTTACGACCTCTGTGATGAATACGGGGTTATGGTTACACAACAGATTTTCGGCAGAACGATATTAGAGGAAGACTTAGCCATTCAGTGTATTGAGGATATGATGCTTCGTATCCGAAATCATCCAAGTTTGGTGCATTTCTTAGGACATGATGAAACATTTCCTTCCGAAAAGTTAGATAAAGCATATAAAGATTTGATTGCTAAACACCGTGTCCGCCGCACCTATCAGCCCCATTCAGGGACATTTGTAACAACGACGCGTCGTTCTACCGGTGGCACACGCACAGGAACGCGGGAACTATGGACATACGCAGGACCTTCTCATTATTACCTGAGAACCCACGATGGGGCATGGGGATTTGCTCAATCCGGAGGTATCGGCGGGATTATTGCAAGTCCTACCAGTTTAAGGCAGATGCTTCCAGAAGACCAACTCTGGCCTGCATTAGACACAGAAGCATGGTCATTTCATACCGTTACTCAAGGTGGAAGTTATTTCTACGCTTTGCGGGACGCAATGAATGATTGTTATGGTCCAGCCAAAGATTTTAATGATTTTTCGAGGAAAACAGAAGCCATGAACTTTAACAGTGCAAGAGGAATGTTTGAAGCATACGCACGAAATAAATATAAAGCCACAGGGATTACAACATGGAAATATGATACCGCCTGGCCTGCAGCTTTAAGTTGGCAATATGTTGACTGGTATCTCCGCCCGACATCAGCATATTATGGTGCCAAGAAAGCATGCGAACCTATTCATGTCTTATATGCTTACGATGATGAATGTATATGGGTCGTGAATAGTTATAGAAAAGATATAACAAATTTGCGGGTATCCGCAGAGGCGTTTAATCTTAATGGAGAAACCTTCTGGTCACAGACAAAGGAAAATATTGCAGTAGATAGGGACGGAAAGATAAAGATTTTTGAAGTAAATATCCCAGAAAATCAGCGAAAACCCATGTTTTTCCTTCGTCTCCAACTATTTGGCGAAAACAATCAACTTATTTCCACAAATACCTATTGGCTCTCAGCAACGCCGGATATACCCGGGGATAGTGGACATAATCTTAAAGGAATTTTTTACACCCGACCCAAATCAAAAGCGGACTTTACCATGTTAAATGAATTAGAGAAGACAAAAATACATGTTGAAGGGAAAGAAACTTCAAAAACAGAAAAAGAGCGGATATTTGATATGCAAATAAAGAATATCGGTAGTAGTATTGCATTTATGCTCATCCCTGAACTGTATGCCCCCGACAAGCCCGGTTTCGAATTACCACGGGTTTATTGGTCAGACGGAGGGATTATCTTACGACCATCCGAAGAAATTACTATACAGGCAAAGGTGCCAGAGGATACTCTACCGAAAAACACAACACCCTTGTTTAGTGTCCGTGGTTGGAATGTCCAACAAATGCAATGAAAAAACAAAAAAGCCTGATGACCTCATGACAGATGTAGATAAATTATCCTCTATATTAGGTATTACAATCTTATCTGTATTGCATATATGTAGAGATAACAAATTATATTGAACGCTTGACTTATCCTTATAATTAGGAAGAATTACCCTTGTATTTAAATGTAATTACGAATTATCTTACACAACTCTATTCTATTTGTCTCGTATCTCTTATTTGTCCCATCGGTCTCATGTATTTTATAGGACGCTGATAATATCTTTTGTGAGACTTTATTACACAAAATTAATTACATATTTAGTAAAGTATTTTTCCTTCTTGCCGATAAATATATTGAATAATGAATATGGGACAGTTGAATACAGCAATTGTATCCCGATGATTACACGCCTATCGGGAAAACAGTCTCATATTCTTACCTCCTTGAGTGCGTCATAACTTATCCCGTTATGACGCCATTTTTTTTGTATCAATAGTTTTTCTCTCTGTATGATATTACTATTGGTATGGAGTTTAATTAATGAATTTTTACAAATGTGATGCCTGTGGTAGAAATTTGAAGAAAGAAGAACTTCGTTATCGTGTCAAGATAGAAGTTTCCGCAATATACGAACAGAACGAAATTCATCTGGCTGATTTAATTCGAAATCATCAACAAGAAATACTACAATTGTTAAAAAGAATGGAAGAAATGAGTGCCGATGAATTGGAGGAACAAATTTACAAAAGTTTTGAATTTGACCTCTGCCCTACCTGTCACCGAGAGTATATAAAGTCCCCTCTCCATCTTACCGCAAGAAGCCCTCTTAAAGATGATGAGCAAAACACATATAAAATAACAGAAAGATTTTTACACTCATTGGTATTTGAACAAGAAAAAAAAGATTGAAAGATTATTATTGACAAAAAATTTTTGCTATAATGATTTAAATTTTTTAGCACTGATTGTGGAAAAATACATTTATAAACAAAAAATTTTTCACCGGGAGTTATGATGAATGAGTAATGAGATGCCCGAAGAAATAGGTATCGGGGGAACATCTCTCAGTGACATTCTTGAAAAGGAATGGCAAAGCAAAATTGCAATGGTGGTGGAGTTGTTCCGGTCAAGGTCGTTTGCCCAGGCTTTGCCTCTCGCTCAGGAAGCATTACAATATGCAGAACAAAATTTTGAAGAGAGCGACCCTCGTTATGCCATCAGCCTGAATAATATGGCAGAAATATTAAGGGGACTTCGAAAATATGTGGATGCGGAAAGATTTGCCCAAAGGTCGTTGGATGTTCGCAGGAAATATTTAGGTGAAGAACATGAAGATGTAGCGAATAGTTGGCATACATTAGGGGTAATCTGTCATGAACAGAAAAAATATGCGGAAGCGGAAAAAGCCCACTCCAAAGCATTAGAAATACGAAGGAAAGTTTTGGGGCAAAGGCACGCCGATGTGGCTCGTTCGTTATATAATCTTGCGGGTTTGTATTTGACCATGAGGAAATATGCCGATGCGGAAAAGTGTTGTCAGGAGGCATTAGATATTCGCGAAAAAATTCTTGGTCCTTTTCATCATGATGTTGCTGCAACAGTTCAATTATTAGGAGATATATATCGGCAACAAAACGACCTGGTTCTGGCGGAAAGTTTATACCGCAGGGCACTGGAAATACGGGAAAACACATTAGGACCCAATCATCCGGAAACGGCATTTACATTGAACGCCTTAGGGGTATTATGTCATGGACAGGGAAAAATTAACGAGGCAATTTCTTATACAGAACGAGCTGTTCATTTGTATAAAACGATCTGGGGTGCTTCGAATTTAGATGTAGCCCGTGTCATTCATAACCTGGCGGGTTATTATCGTGCAGTAGGCAAATTTTACGAAGCAGAAAAGTTATATCAGGAAGCCCTATCCATCAAACAAAACATGTTGCCCCCAAAACATCCGGATATGGCAATCACTTATTATCAATTAGCAGAGTTATATAAAGTTCAAGGATTTCCACAAAAAGCAGAGCCTTTGTGTGTGAAATGTCTCGAAATCTGGGAAGAGGCGTATGGTTCGGATGATGTTCATGTCGGTAATGCTTTATGTATTCTGGCGGAAGTATCGAAGTTTCTGGGGAAATTAGAAGAATCGGAAAAACATTACAAACGGGCGTTGGAAATCTGGAAAAAAATTTATGGTCCGGAACATCCGAATATAGCAACAACATTAAACAATTTAGCAGAAACTTATCGTTTTCAAGAAAGGTATATAGAAGCAGAAAAATTATATCTTGATGCAATAGACCTGTGGCGAAGAATATCCGGACCGGAACATCCCAATGTGGCGATGGTTCTTGCTAATATAGGCGAATTGCGACAAACAGAAAGAAGGTATGAGGATGCTGAAAGGTATTATAGGCAGGCATTACAAATACTGGAAAAAAGTTTAGGGACATTCAACAACGCTGTTGCCACATTGTATCATCAATTAGCCCGATTATTTGAATGCCAGGAGAAATACCCCGCTGCAGAAAGCTTGTATCGTCGTGCTTTAGAAATACGCGAAAAAGTTTTAGGACCGCTTCATCCTGAAGTTGCCACAATACTCCAAGATTTAGAAGCGTTATATCTGGCACAAGGGAAATATGCCTCCGCAGAGCCACTATATTTACGCTCAATTACAATATGGAAGACAGCCTTCGGCGATATTGACCATCCCGATTTAGCCAGGTCTATGAATAATCTGGCAGGTGTCTATCAATCTCAGAGAAAATATAAAGAGGCTGAAGAATATTATTTAAAATCTTTAGATATGAAACGGAGATTTTTCGGCCCTCAACATCTGGAAGTTGCTAAAACAATGAATAATCTGGCATCCCTCTATTGCGACATGAAACGCTATCAGGAGGCAGAAGTGTTTTTCCAGGATGCATTGGCTATCAAACAGCAATTTTTAGGGGCAGACCACCCTGAATTAGCAACTACCTATAACAATATGGGACTGCTATATCTTGAAATGAAACGATATAAAGAATCCGAACTTTATTATATGAAGGCATTACAAATCTGGCAGAAAACCTGGGGTGAAAAAGACCCCTCTGTAATACTGGTTCTGAGGAGCATGCAGGATTTATACAATCGGAGTGGTGAAAGAGAAAAATTAGAAATGATTCGGCAGAAACTAACCGCATTACTTTAATTATCATGTCCCTTATTACCTATTTCCTTTCGTAAAATAATATAATATTTAAAAAAGTAAGATGAAATATTTCTTTATAAAACGGTTATTAGAATGAAAAAATATCTGTTTGTAATACTTGTTTTTATTATCCCGGCTTGTGGGCGAATTGGAGACCCAGAGACTATTAAGGTAGCAAGGATAGATAATGAATATATTACACGCGGGGATTTGTATAAAATCCTTCGAGAAATGGATGACCGTGAACGACCTAAAATTACCAGTCGTGGTGATTTTTTGCGCGTGTTAAATCAACAGATTGACCTGCGAATAAAAATCCCTTTAGGGAAAAAATTGGCGGAGGAAGGGAAAATCAAATTAAATCGTGATTTAGCACGGGAACAGTTTTTCCGTAGCTCCGGTGATGAACAGGAACAATTAAGGTCTATCTGGGAAATCCCTATACCTGAAGGCGATACGGTAACACCTCTTATGCAGGTATATAATTTAACTCCTGCTACATTACGGACAATGAAAGAGTATATCGAGCAGGAAACAGATAGAATTTATGAACGGTTATTGGGAGACCAGGCAATCGCTTATCTGGTTGGGGAAGATGTAAAAGCAGGGAAATTAAATGTTACACAGGAAGAATTGCAACGGGAATATAATTTAAAAAAAGATGATTATCATATATACGAGTCTATAAAATTTCGAGGGATTTTTGTCCCGACATCTGTTCCCAATTCAGCCAAAATATGCTCGGAATATCGAAGTCAAATAGACTCGGGCAAGAATTTTGATGACCTTATCAACGAGATACTCTTACAAAAGCAATCTACTGTAATTGCACCTGAGATACAAAATATTAAGATTAGTGAAAGTGAAATTGAAAACAATCCCAATTCAGCCCGTTTCCGTGGTTTCTGGTCTGTGGCTGAAAGTGTAGAAGAAGGAACTATTTTGGGTCCTGTATATATGCCTGAATTTCAAAGTATGGCTCAAGATGAAAAAGGGAATATGAAAACTCAGATAATGCCTGACTCTTATGTCATATTAAAAGTTCTGGAACATCGTCCGGAACGAACTCCTACGATAGATGAAATTAAACATTTACTTGTGGCTCCTATTTTGATTGGTAAAAAAATGGAGGAATTAAGGAAATTACATAACGTTGAAATTTATGAAAAGAACCTTCCGGAACCTTCCTCCGCTCGTGACCAATTTACAAATCCATGGGAAGAACTTTAAAAACAAAATAAATGAAAGGAAACTTTATGAATTCAATGGTCATTTTTAAACAGGTTATGATTGTGTTTGTTCTTATCGCATTGTTTGCTTACGGAGAAGAGACCCGCGATAGCAAGCAGATATTTCTTGACGCCGTAAAGCCTTTAAAAAATGCTGAATCTTATGAGGTTGAAGCAAAAGTTGTTTATTCTATCCATTCAGAAAAAACAGGTGATAAACCTGTAGAGATAGAACAAAAATTTAAAATTATTTCAAAAGGTAATGATTTAAACTTCTTATCGGTAGAAACCCAACAACAGGGGAATATTCAGATTTTCCGTAATGGCTCCAATTTAACCGTTTACTCAGAAAAAGATAAGAAATATATAGAACGAGAAGCCCCTAAAAATCCAAAATTGTTTTTGCTCATTGGGGGACCCGATTTGTTAGATTCTATTATCTTTGGAGACACGGAACTTCCTTCATCTCTTACAATTCAACAAGCAACCGAACCATCTGGAGCCCCAACACAAAACAATGAAAGTCAATTCCAGATAAAAATGGATAAAGGAGGAGAAATTAAGGTGTGGCTCGCTATGGGAAATGAACCTAAACTTACAAAAGTGCAATCCGAACTGCCCTCTAATGGTATTTCTTCAGGAGGAATTATGAATATTTACTTTGATAATTGGAAATTGAACTCTGTCAAGGATGAAAGTATATTTAAATTTAACCCTCCGGAGGGTGTATCCAAAGTAGAAAAGAAAAAAGATGAAACGATAGAACAAAAAGCTCCAGATTTTACCCTATCCACTCTCGATGGTAAAAAAGTTTCCTTAAAAGATTTTAAAGGTAAGAAAGTTGTTGTGCTGGACTTCTGGGCAATATGGTGTCCCCCTTGTCGTCGGGCCATGCCAATCGTTCAGGAGGTAAGTAATGAATTAAAAGATAAAGATGTAGTTTTCCTGGCTGTAAATGTTGATGAAGATAAAGCAAAAGTTCCCGATTTTGTTAAAAACGCTGGTATAACTTTAACAGTGCTTCTGGATACAGATGGTAAAGTCGCTAATTCTTACAATGTAACAAGTATCCCGCGTATGTTTATCATAGACAAGAATGG
Source organism: Candidatus Hydrogenedens sp. (assembly GCA_035378955.1). NCBI lineage: Bacteria > Pseudomonadati > Candidatus Hydrogenedentota > Candidatus Hydrogenedentia > Candidatus Hydrogenedentales > Candidatus Hydrogenedentaceae > Candidatus Hydrogenedens > Candidatus Hydrogenedens sp. The sequence goes on from DAOSUS010000050.1 coordinate 12,901, forward strand.
AATTATTAAGGCGGGACACTCCGGATTTTCTGCTGAAATGAAGGAAGAATTAAAAAAAGAAATATTGGAAGCGTTAAAATAAGATTAAATAAAGATAACTTGGACAAGGATTTTAATAGGTCAAGTTGGGGAAAAACTATTTGGGTAATTGCGTTAATTCTTATTGCCGGGTATTTTTCAGTCTCTTATGTTCTCGGTGTTAAGGAAAATTCCCATCCCCTCAAAGGACAGAAAGCCCCAAATTTAACGATTAAAAAGATAGACGGCTCAGAGGTGGAATTATCTTCTATCGTAAAAGGGAAAAAAGCAATTGTTATTGATTTCTGGGCAACCTGGTGCGGACCTTGTAGAAACGCTTTACCTGCTTTGGAAAAGTTATCTCGTAACTATGACCCCAACCAAGTTATCTTTCTTGGAATAAATGTATGGGATGGTAAAGTAGAAGAAATAAAAAAATTCTTAACGGAAAAGGATATAAAAACCGTTAATATATTTTTAGAGAAAGATGAAGAAACCAGCCAGAGATATTCTTTTAATGGTATTCCAGCCATCTTCGTTTTAGATGAAGATATGAAGGTTAATAATTACTTTTCAGGCTATTCTCCTTATACAGATGCACAAATAAAAAGAGCCATTGATAAACTCATTAAATAATTTTCTATCTTAAAAATTTAATTTCATCCCTATTCCTTACACAAGAACAAAAACCCTTCCGCTTGTAAGTTTTTGCGTAATTGATTTATACTATTTTGTCTTCACAGGCAATATCGGTTAAATAGTCAAATCTTGTTTTTTTAATAAAAGGAAATAAAAATGACAAAGAAAATACTTATATCTCCCCAAGAAATGCGTCAAAAAGGTGAAATTAAGGTAAAGAATATTCCTGTAAATCAGTATCAGCGGAATTTGAAACAGGAATTAGAGGCAAATGAGGGGATAACACCAGAAATAGCGATACGAATATATCGTGATATGGTGATTATTCGTGAATTTGAAACAATGCTGGATAAGATAAAAAAGTTAGGTTCGTATGAAGGGATAGAGTATCAGCATGCAGGACCAGCACATCTCTCTATAGGCCAGGAAGGAAGTGCCGTTGGGGAATGTGTTTTTCTTCGTGTTTATGACCACATTTTTGGTAGTCATCGTAGTCATGGAGAAATCATTGCAAAGGGATTGCGTGCTATTCGCGATTTAACGGGAAATCATCTTACTGAAATAATGAAATCCTATTGGGAAGGGAAGATATTACAGGTTGTTGAAAGTCATGAACCGGACTGGTCTCCTCTTGTTGTAAAAGGAGAAAAAAACAAGGTTCTTTTGAAAACAAATGAGGAAGAGGAATTAGGAATTGATTTTTTACTGTATGGACTGTTATCGGAAATTTTCGGGCGCGAGTATGGTTTTAATAAAGGGATGGGCGGTTCTATGCATGCCTTCTTTACACCGTTTGGTGTATATCCTGCTAATGCAATTGTAGGAGGAAGTGCAGATATAGCCACAGGTTCCGCTTTGTATCGGAAGGTTCGTAAATTGAAGGGTATTACTATAGCAAATATCGGAGACGCTTCTGTGGCATGCGGACCCGTATGGGAAGCAATGATGTTTTCTGTAATGGGACAATATAAAAATCTGTGGGATGATGAACATAAAGGCGGATTGCCCATCGTCTTTAATTTTATGGATAACTTTTATGGGATGGGTGGACAACCTATAGGTGAGACCGCCGGTTTTGAACGATTGGCACGCGTTGGTTGCGGATTAAACCCTGAAAATATGCATGCAGAAGTAGTGGATGGAAATAACCCCTTAGCCGTTGCCGATGCTTATCGGAGGAAAATGCCCTTATTAGAAAGTGGGCAGGGTCCTGTATTGCTGGATGTAATATGCTATCGCCAATCCGGACATTCTCCGAGCGACCAATCTGCCTATCGCGACCATGAAGAAATTGAAATGTGGAAATCCGTTGACCCGATAATTGAGTTTGCAGAAAAGATAAAATCAGCAGGTTTAGCCACCGAAACAGAATTAGAAAAAGTCAAGGCGTATGCCCAGAAGAAAGTGAAAAAAGCATGTCTATTAGCGACAAGTAGTGAAATTTCACCCCGTATGCGTTTAACGCAGACTTCAGGTCTTGCCAATTTAATGTTCTCAAATAAGGAGGAAAAAGAACTGCCCGGACTGGAAAGCCCTTCGGATGTATTAATTCCTTATGAGGAAAATCCACGATTAAAGAAGATAGAGAAGAAATCACGGGTGGGCATAGATGAAAATGGCAAACCGTTAAAAGCAACTCAAGCAGTTACCTTTGGAGAAGCCATTTTTGAATCAATTTTATACCATTTTTATCATGACTCAAGGCTCATCGCTTACGGTGAGGAAAATCGGGATTGGGGTGGTGCTTTTGCCGTATATCAAGGTTTAACAGAAGCCCTTCCCTATCATCGCCTTTTTAATTCACCCATATCCGAAGGTGCTATTGTAGGAACAGCAGTTGGCGTTGCTATGGAAGGAGGAAGACCCTTAGTAGAATTGATGTATTGTGATTTTATGGGTCGAGCAGGGGATGAAGTATTTAACCAATTACCCAAATGGCAAGCCATGTCCGCTGGTGAGTTAAAAATGCCGGTAGTCCTTCGGGTATCTGTCGGAGCAAAATATGGTGCCCAACATTCACAAGATTGGACGGCGTTATGTTCACACATTCCGGGTTTGAAGGTTGTTTTTCCCGCAACGCCGTATTCCGCCAAAGGACTTATTGCATCTGCTTTGAGTGGTAGTGACCCGGTAATTTTCTTTGAAAGTCAACGGCTTTATAATCAGGTAGAAATTTTCCACAAACAAGGTGTCCCTAAAGAATATTATAGATTGCCGATTGGAGAGCCAGAGATTATTAAAGAAGGAAAAGACCTGACCATCATGACTTTTGGAGCAACCCTCTACCGTGCTTGGGATGCCGCACAGCGTTTTGAAAACGAATACGGGATTAGTGTCGAATTGATAGATGGGCAAACACTTGTGCCTATCAATTACGAACCTATAGTCAAATCCATAAAGAAAACAGGAAAACTCATCCTTGCAAGCGATGCTTGTGAACGAGGTAGTTACTTACATACCGTAGCGGGACAATTAACTCAAATAGCCTTTGATTATCTGGATGCCCCTATTTGTGTTATCGGGTCCCCCAATTGGATTGTTCCACCTGCCGAATTGGAAGAAAGTTACTTCCCTCAACCATTCAGTTTTCTGGATGCCTATCACCAGCAAATTAAGCCCCTTCCAGACTATGTCCCTAAAACATATCGCACCCAAGAAATCTTTATTCAGTTAAATCGCAAAGGTGTATAATTAAACCTCATTAAAAAGGTCAAACAGTGTTGAGAATTTTATTAAAAATTTTAAAGTGGGCTGGTATTACTTTATTGGTATTTTTTGTATTTATTTGGTTTTGGATTATCCTCCCTTTTTGGGGTATATACCCGCTTAATTACAACCGATACACAGAACGGACAAAAATTCCTTCCTGGGTCCTGGAATGCTGGGTTTGGGAAGATGACCAGAATACAGCCGATTTTACATTGGAATTGGTGAATGGATATATCGAAAATGATTTTCCTGTCCGCACGGTTCTGATTGATAGTCCCTGGTCGCTTCGCTATAACGACTTTACAGTGGACGAAGAGCGATTTCCAAATCCGAAAGAATTTTTTAAATATTTTGAAGACCGAAATATCCGTGTGGTTCTTTGGATGACCAGTATGGTTAATAGTGAAAATCCGGATACTGCTATAAAAAATGCAGAAGACTTTTACCAGGAAGCCCGTAACAAAGGGTATTTGTTAGGAAATGGCAGACAGGTTCGCTGGTGGAAAGGTAAAGGAGGATTTATTGATTATACAAATCCACAAGCAATGCAGTGGTGGCGTTCTTTACAAAATCAGGTGCTTAATTTAGGCGTAGACGGCTGGAAATTGGATGGTTCTGCTACATTATTACGAACATCACTGGGTCCCCTTCCTATGTTTTATGTCCGCGGACATAAAGGTATTGTAACTACTCGAAAATATATGGATTATTATTATCGGGAAGAACTGAATTACGGTAAATCTGTAAATCCTGAATTTGCTACATTAGCCCGCTCTATTGATTCACCTACTCCCTGGGCACACCCCGAAGGTTTTGCCCCGTTAAATGCGTCTACAGTAAACTGGGTTGGGGATAATAAATACGAATGGGAATACGAGAAACGTGGACTCGAAAGGGCTATTTATTATATCCTGCGAAGTGCCAAATTGGGATACTGTGTTATAGGTTCAGATATTGCAGGTTATCACGGAGCAGAACCTATTCCTGCAGATTTATATATCCGCTGGACACAGTTTTCTACCTTCTGCGGCTTATTTCTGAACGGTGGACACGGCGAACGGAGAATGTGGAAACGCTCCGAATTAGAATTTGATTTGGTTCGGAAATATTCATGGCTACACACAGAATTATTACCCTATATGTATAGTTATGTAGCCCAATGGTCCGAAGGTGGAAAGCCATTAATGCGACCCATGAAAGAGGGAAAATATCAATATATGTTCGGTGATTACCTGTTAGTGGCTCCTATTTATCAAAAAATAAGCACGCGTTCTGTTGTTTTACCCAAAGGAAAATGGAGATGGTGGTTTAGCGATACACAAACTATAGAAGGAGGGCAAACAATAACAAATTCGTATGAGATTGACAAATACCCTGTTTTTATCAAAGAAGGGGCTATTATACCGATGTATATCAGTCGTTCCTATACAGGTATCGGAGACAAAGACTGGGAAGGATATTTAGTTCTGAATATTTACCCTGAAGGAAATAATTCATTTACAGTGCATTACCCCGACTATTCAGGACAGATGACAGTCAAAGTTTCCAAAGGAACTGATTTAACCATTGAGATGGAAGGGCTTATAAAACCGCATATCCTCCGCATTCTTACTCCTCAAAAGCCCACAGAAATTTTAAAAGATAACGAACCAATTACCGATTTTATCTACCAGCCCGAAAATCAAAGACTAATTATCAAAAGTTCCGACACCACCACAAAAAAATACACCATAAAATAAAGTAGATTTTTCTGAAAAAAATTTATGTAAATCTTATGGTTACATCTTAAAACCCTTGTCTATCTTACCGTAAATTTTTTAGTTATATTTCTTTTAAAGAACAAAACCATCTATTTTATTAAGTTTTAGGTTTTGTTGTTAAGTTTTAAAATGGTTGTGTGGTAAACTAAATAATAGATGTTCCTTTTTCGTTTTATTATAAGGAGATATAAAATGAATTGTAGCGGACAAATAAAAAAAGTTGTTTATAGTTTGAGTATAGGGGTGTTTTTATTTGTTAATACATCCCTTTTTGCACAAATGGATGAAAACAATTTATCAGAAAATTATCCGAATTTATACGGAAGCAGGCCGTTATTGGATAATCAATTTACGGTAGGTGGACGAAAACTTAAAAATATCCAACCGCAATATGGAGGGAAAAGAATTGATGAGAGGGCTCTGTATAACCCGCGTTTAGATGAGGCTTTTGATTATATGGGAAAGCCACTCTATTCCCCCAATCCATATAGTTACCCACGACTGGTAAATCCGTATGTATATAATCCGCAAACGATAACTGAACAACCTCCAATCACATCGTTCGCTCCGTATAGGGCTCCTAATTATCCTATTTCACCAGAAAGCAATGCATCTGTTTCACAAAAACAACAGAAGGAAATGGTTTCTATTTCTCCCATCATCCCGGCTATTATCGGGGCTATTGATGCTATGTATCGAGAGAACAAAAATGAAAAAGAGGGCTTTTCTGGGTCTAAACAGTTATCTTTAGATGGATGGTATGGCGATATTCGAGCAATATCAAAACAAAGCGGTCGTTTCAGTTTCCGTAATACGAATGGAGAAACTGTATCAGGAACATATTCTATAATAGGTTCACGGATTAATTTTAATATTAATCATTACGGAAAAGAAAAAACTGAATACTGGGCAGGTAGTAGTTATCAATTGGGTTCAGGTAGCAATATAAATGTACGTAGTAATATCGGTTCTATTACAGGGTCATCTTCATCTTTTGGCGACAATTACAGGTATCAATTCAATACCCCTAATCCTAATTATGAGGTAGAAATCCGCAATACCAGTAAAACCTCCCAATCCATCCGTGTAAAAGGCGATAACAATTATCAATACGGCTATATTAACTAATATTAAGTTATATATCTGTATCTTTTATCCGTCTTTTTTGTTATCCCAATGCTTGACAGAGGTCGGAAAGGAGATCATTGATGTCTTCAATACCAATGCTAAGACGGACAAGGGTTGGGGTAACGCCTAATTTTTGTTTTTTCTCTTCCGATAAACCTGCGTGAGTCATATAATAGGGAACGCAAAACAGAGATTCAACTGCCCCTAAACTTTCTGCAAGTGTGAATATTTTTGCCCGTTGGTAGAAATTTTCAAGTGTTTCCATATCGTTCAGTTCCATTGAAACCATTCCTCCAAATCGGAGCATTTGTTTCCGTGCAATATCCAGAATGGGTTCTTTTCCCAGTCCGGGATAGTAAATCTTTTTGATTTTAGGATGATGAGCAAGATATTGAACAACCTTTTCTGCGTTATCACAATGGCGTTCCATTCGCACATGGAGGGTTTTAATCCCTCGTAGTAGCAGATAGCAATCAAAAGGTGATGGGACTGCACCTATACTATTTTGTATCAGATGGATGGCCTTGATGTCTTCTGGATTTTTAACGGTAACAGCACCTCCAAGCACATCGGAATGCCCTCCTAAATATTTTGTGCTACTATGCACTACATAATCGGCTCCTAAAAGTATCGGCTTTTGTAGATAGGGTGTGGCAAATGTATTGTCCACAGCAAGTTTAAGTCCATATTTTTTAGAAATCTGTGCTATTGCCGATATATCAACAATATTAAGCAATGGGTTTGTCGGGGATTCTACCCATATAAGCCGGGGCTTTTTTAATTTTTGAATTGCCTGTTCAAAGGATAGCGGATTGTTATCCTCGGCGTATGCTACCTCGATACCCCATTGAGAATATATCTTATCCAGCAGGCGCACTGTTCCTCCGTATAAATCATGCCCTGCTACAATACCATCGCCCGGAGATAGTGTCTGTATAATTGCAGATATAGCCGCAACACCGGAAGCAAAACATGCTGTAGCAGAACCTTCTTCCAATTGGGTAATACATTCCTCTAAACTTTTTCGCGTTGGATTTTGTGTCCGTGTATATTCAAATCCTTTGTGTTTTCCCGGCTCCAATTGCTGGAATGTTGTAGCAAGGTGAATAGGTGTAACTACGGCACCGGTTAAAGGGTCGGGGGCCTGTCCCGCATGTATAGCACGAGTACCAAATTCCATGTTCTCTCCTTTTGCCTTATGTTTTATTTTTCCATCTGTTTTCGCAACTGATAAAAGTATATCAAATCTGTGCGAGTAACAATCCCGATTAAACGATTCTTTTGTCGAATAATAACCGCAGGGTTCCCGGCTAACAATAAACGATATACTTCCTCCGTTTTTGTTTCGGCGTCAAGCACAGGTAGAGGATGTGCCATTATCTCAGATAATGGTGTCGTTGGCAATTTCCCTTGATGTAAGGCATGCATAATTGTGATTTCTTCCACAGAGCCAATAACTTCTTCTCCCTCTACAATCGGTATTTGCGATATGCTTTTTTCACGGAACAATTGAATAGCAGTTTCTAAAGTCTGTTCTTTATTTAATGTCCAGATATGCCCTTCCCTACCTAAAATTTCGAGGACTTTCCCGATATGGGTCTGGTCTGGCGAAATATCGGTAAAACCATTCTTAAACATCCATTCATCATCATAGGCTTTACTTAAATAATTT
>DAOSUS010000051.1 GCA_035378955.1 Candidatus Hydrogenedens sp.
TATATTCCATAATGGTGGAATATTCAGGACTATAAGATTGGACTTTTTCCATATGTTTAATTTCAGCAGTGGCTTTTTCCAGTGCATGAGGAGGTAAATGTGATTTTTTTACAAGTCGTTTTAACTCATCTATATCTGATGGATAATCAGAAATACTTTCTATATCTAAGGGAGAATCCTCTGTGGCATCAAAAACCCATGTTTTTGTGTCTTCCCCATGACTGGATTTTAGTTCAGAGAACATCTTCTTCACTTTTGCTTGAGTAGCATTTTCTCGCCGAAGAATATATATTAATTTAGAAAAAATATCCTTTATATGAGTTAGCTTTATCAAATCTTGTTTATCATTAGGAGAAATAGTAAGATAGGTGCAAACAATATCTATAATCTCTTCAAAATCGGAACATTGTTGAATTAATTTTAAGATTTCTGTAGGTATTTGAGGATTATCTGTTGCATAAATCTCAAATTCTTTTATCAATATAGATTTATAAATATTAAATGATTTACTTTGCCGTTTATTAGAAGGGTGAAGCGTTTCTAAAGAAAAAGGTTGAACTCTTGCTTTAAGGAAAGGTTTTTCTTGAAGCCAGTTTAAAATTTTGGCACGGGATTGAGTGTCAATAACAATTTTAATTGTATTGTCCGGTAAAATAAGGGCTTGTTGTATTTGAGCAATAGTGCCAATTTCTAAATATGAGGGTTCTTTTGTTTCCGATTGGGAATATTTCTGATAAGCCAAAAGAATCATTTCTGAAGTTTGCATAGATTCCTGAATAGCATGTATAGATGTATCCTTCGATACTAAGAGAGGAACTGTATTTTTGGGAAATATTACCATATCTGTTAAAGGGAGGACAGGAAGTTCCTGAGGTTGAGGTAAGTTCTCTGTAGAGTTTTTTTTCATTTTATTTTTTGCTCCCATACATAAATCCAGAATAAACAGAGTTTAAGATTTGTTTAAATAGAATAACATAAAGAAATAGTTGCTATTAGAAAAAGAATATTATACAGGAAAATGCTATAAATTTTTACGCTGAGGCGGAATTGCGATTTTTGGTTTCTGTTTTGGTTCGAATATCTTGTTCGTATACAAAAAGTGGTTCTTCAGACTTTGTAATTACACCGGGCGTGATGATACATTCGCGTATATCTTTTCGTGATGGCAATTCGAACATCACATCTAACATAATTTCTTCTAAAATGCTTCTTAATCCTCTGGCGCCGGTTTCTTTCTTTAATGCATATTCTGCAATTGCCTCAATAGTTTCCTCCGGAAAACGAAGTTTTACATTTTCAAGTTCAAATAATTTCTCATATTGTTTGGTAATGGCATTTCGGGGTTCTACAAGGATTTTCTTTAAATCGTTAACATTGAGTTCGTGAAGAGTCGCTACAATAGGAATTCTACCAACAAATTCCGGAATCATACCGAATGAAATCAAATCTTCAGGTTTGACCATAGCGAGCAATTCACCAATACTATATTCTTTTTTCGATTTGATGTCTGCCTTAAAACCTATGATATTTTTGCCCACTCGTTTTTGAATAATTCTTTCTAACCCATTAAAGGCACCACCACAAATAAATAGAATATTTCGAGTATCCACCTGTATGCATTCCTGTTGAGGATGTTTTCTGCCACCTTGAGGCGGAACATTGGACATAGTCCCCTCTAAAATTTTTAGAAGTGCTTGTTGCACCCCTTCACCTGAAACATCACGGGTTATAGAAGGACTATCACTCTTACGGGCTATTTTATCTATCTCATCAATATAAACAATTCCCGTTTCTGCACGAGCAATATCAAATTCTGCATTCTGTAGAAGTTTTAGTATGATATTTTCTACATCATCACCTACATAGCCTGCTTCCGTTAATGTTGTTGCATCTACAATGGCAAATGGAACATCTAACATGCGGGCTAATGTCTCGGCAAGTAGTGTTTTGCCACTTCCAGAAGGTCCAATGAGTAAGACATTCGATTTTTGGATTTCTACGCCTTGTATCTCTCCACCGTATGCTATCCTTTTGTAGTGATTATGAACGGCTACCGAAAGAATTCGTTTGGATTGTTCCTGCCCAATTACATATTGGTCTAAAAATTCTTTTATCTCACGAGGGGTAGGAACTTTAATTGTTCGTCTATGTTTTTTACGATTTTGGTCATCGCGGATTATATCCGCACAAAGACGAACACATTCATCACAGATGTTAACATCAGGACCTGCTATAAGTTTGGATACTTCATTATGTTTCTTACCACAAAAAGAACATGTAGGAATTTCAGATTTAATTCGTTGATGATTCATAAACTACTCCACTAAGTATTACTTATATAATACCATATTTAGTGTTTTGGTTTACATTATATTGTGTGATTAACAATTATATACTATTTTAATACTATTGTCAAGAATTTACCAAAAAATGTTTAAAAAGAAAAATGGCGTTCCCGGAGGGAGTTGAACCCCCAGCCTCTTGGTCCGTAGCCAAGCGCTCTATCCAATTGAGCTACGGGAACACCGTAAAATCAAAAACTATTAAATTGGAATAAATATTATAACAATTTTTATAAAAATATTGCAAGTAGAAATAATATTTGTTCTTCATTTCTTATAATAGGTTAAACTACCTGAACCTAATTAATAAAGTGATTTATATTAAACATTCATAATATAATAAACTCTAATGGAAAAATATTGAGTATTAACATAAGGATACATAACTATGGTTACAAAAGAACGCGTAGAAAAACTATTAAAAGAAGTGCAAAACCATTTATTTAATGAATTACTTCCTTTCTGGGAAACACATGGCGTTGACGAGGAATATGGTGGATTTTTAACCTATTTAGACCGTGAAGGAAGACCTACAGGTGAAACGAAAAAAACACTAATCTGTCAGACAAGGATGATTTATACTTATTCGTCAGCTCATCGAGCAAATTTAGGAGATGGAAAGTATTTAAAAATAGCACAACAAGGAGTGGAATTTTTAAAGAGACATTTTTGGGATAATCAATACAGAGGATGGATTTGGATAACAGAAAAAGATGGCACTCCAATTGACCAGAGCAAAATTATGTATGGGCAATCGTTTGGTATTTATTGCTTGAGTGAGTATGCCATGGCTTCGGGAGATGAAGAAGCCCTTGAACTCGCAGAGGAAACATGGAGAACAATTAAGGCTCAGGCTGTAGATATTGCCCACGGAGGATTTGGGGAATTTTTTGAAAGGGATTGGACTCCTAAAAAGCCGGGTGTTTATGGTGGAGATAGAAAATCATTTGATGTTCACATGCATTTAATGGAAGCATTTACAAATTTGTATGAAGCAACAGGGTCGCTAAAACATAAACAGGATACTCTAAATGTAATTAAATTGATTTATGATAAAATGGTTCATCCTGAATATGGAACTGGTATGGCGCAATTTAGTTTTGACTGGAAACCTTTGCGGGCTATTATTTTTAAGAATGTTTGGGGGTCTGATAGAGATGCAGATGACCCGGAAGGGAGACCGTTAAATAATACAAGTTTCGGTCATAATGTGGAATTTTGCTGGTTGTTAAATCATACATTGAACATTCTGGGTGAGGATGTGGAGCCTTATAAAGAAAGAATGAAGAAGATGTTTGACCATTGTTTAAAGTACGGAATTGATTGGGAAAAGGGTGGGGTATATTGCGAAGGTCCTAACGATGGTCCGGCACGCGAAAGAAATAAAGAATTCTGGCAACAAGCGGAAACACTTGTGGCTATGTTGGATGCGTATCTCTTATTTGGTGAAGAAAAATATTTCGATGCCTATGAAAATGTTCATCGTTTTGTCATGGATTATGTTATTAATCATGCTGTTGGGGAATGGTTTCCATTATTTGATGAAAACAATAATCTTCTGTGGGACTACATGGCACACGCATGGAAAATTAATTATCATACCGTTCGTTCTGCAATTCAATCCGAAAGACGATTAGCAAAAATCCTTGCTCAATTAAAATAGAAGGAAAATATAGAATATATCTTTTCCAGATATAATAATAAACAAAAGAATGGTCTCTTTATTGAAACTCCGATCTGTTTTTAAAAAAGAGTGGTTTTTATTACTAATTGTCATTTTTATTGCAATATTTTTAAGATTATATCGTCTTTCAGAACAATCATTGTGGCACGAAGAATATGTAGGCTTAGCTAATATCCAGATTGCAGACTTATGGACTAATATTAAACTTCTATTTGTCAATGTGCCTGAGTATGGCATATCTCCTGGGGGACTTGTTTTATATTACTTTTGGGTTAAGTTATTTCCACAAAATCCTTGGGTTTGGAGGATTTTGCCTATATTCTTTGGTGGTTTATCTATTATCATCATCTATATTTTCGGGAGGTTATTGATGGGGAAAAATACAGGATTACTTGCTTCTTTATTGATGGCTCTTTCCCCATTCCATATTTATATACATCAGGAGTTAAAAAACTACGCCTTTTTATTGTTCTTATCGCTACTTTCCTGGTTGGCTTTTTATAATTACATTATAAGAACGAAAAAATCTTATTGGTTGATTTTGGCTTTCTTTACTAACTTACTACTTCCCTGGTTTCATGCATTATATATTTTTGTGCCGTTTATCCAATTTCCCCTTCTTTTAATTTATAAATTAAACAAAAAACAAAAATTTTTATGGATAAGTTTAAATTCTTTATCTGGTTTACCTTTTATTTTTTTTATACTTTTAGTGAAACCTCCTGCCTATAATTTATCTACTTTAGAAATAGAAAAATTATCCTTGCCCTTTATAATAACCACATTATTTGGAAACGATAGTGTTGGAATATCGAATGAATTACTTCCTTCATGGAAAACCAATTCCTTGGATATTATCAGTAATCGTTTTTGGCAATTTTTAATTCATAATTGGTTTGTTTTTGATTATATTTTATTACTCTTAATTATTCTTAGTTTTTTGGGGTTATTGTTTTATCTCTTAAAAAATAGGAAGAAAGAACAAATAGAGGATAAGTATAATGCAATAATTTTTTTGTTATATCTGTTTTTTGGCCCGGCAATTTTTTTCCTCCTCTTGAGAATTATTACAAATCAATCTATATTTTTACCTTTATACTTTTATTATATATATGCCTTCATTTATTTGATAGTATCCGTATTCATTTTTTCGTTAAGAAATGTAAAATGGAGATGGGTTATTGGCATATCCCTTGTTCTATTATTTATTACCCAATGTTTGGGAGTTATCAATTTTGTTTGTAGACCGGATTATCAAAAAGCAGTGACTTATTTAGACGAAAATGTAAAAATAGGAGATGAAGTATTAGATTTACAGGTTGGTGCTAATGTTTTTGAAACATGGAAAATATACAAAAAGAGGAATGACTATCATTTAACTCCTATTTTTTCATTACAGGCAGTCGTTGACCATACGATAAACAAATTTACAGACACTGCAATATCAGATAATAATCCAGCAATTTGGGTCTTTATGGAAACTACTTTTATAACCTGGTTTTTTCATGTAGACCCTACTTATATGTTAGTAGAGAATTTATCACATAAAGGAATAAAAGTTAATATAAAGCATTTTCCAGGAGCATTTAATTTATATATTGTAAAGTTAGAAAAACAGCAAGACTATGTTCTTCAATCAATTCAAATCCCTTCATTTCAACCGTTAGATTATGAAAAATTATTATTAGAGTTTAATTTGTCTACAAAAGATGAAAAAGAAAACCTGCGGAAATCAGAAATATTGAAGCGGTATTTTGCAATCTGGCCTCCACTTTACTCATATAATTCAATCTTGGTCTTGGGTTCTATGATAAAAAATGGGGAAATTGAAGTTGCTGAAAACATAACGAAAGAACTGTATAAGAAAAATCCTGAGTTTTATCATATAAAATTTTTATATGGGCTTTGTTTATTCCTGAACAAGAAATATTCAGAGGCTGATGAAGAAATGAAGAGCCTTTTTGAAGAAAGTATAATATTTAGAAAAATGTATAGTGATTTATGGGAAGAAATAAGAATGAGAAAGGAGAATTATCAAACGATACAATATTTAGAACGAATGGAACGAGAGGGTTTTCACATAATAAACAAACCTCTATTTTTTACATATTCAAAAATAATTCATCATGAGTTGCAATAATAAGCACATTAATAACAGTAAAGAATGGATAATAATCCAATTAGATATAATCTATATATCTATACTTGTTTTTGTTGCTTTCTTTCTTAGGCTTTATCAAATAAATGCTCAATCCATCTGGTTTGATGAGTATGTTGTTATTGGTAATGTTAAGACTTGCAGTATAAAAGATTTCTTGTCTCTTTTATATATCAACTCTCCAGATTACGGTATATCTCCTGCCTCCGCAATAATTTTATATTATTGGATTCGTATGTTTGTTAATTATGAGTGGGTTTGGAGGTTACTCCCTATTACCGTTGGTGTTTTTTCTATCCTATTGACTTACTTTTTTGCTAAAACTATTGCAGAAAGAAAAGTGGCATTTTTATCTTGTTTAATTTTTGCACTCTCACCTTTTAATATTTGGTTTCACCAAGAACTAAAATGTTATGCGTTTTTGCAGTTTCTTTCTCTACTCTCCTTTTTTGCTTTGATGAATTTTATGTTTTCAAAGAAAAAACTTATGATGTGGTTAATGATTGGAACTATAGCAAATATTTTATTACCATGGTTTCACGCTACTTACATATTAGTTCCTGCTTTTCAAGTTCTAATTATCTTTTTATTTATAAAGAAAATCGACTTTAAGAAGATAGTAATTTGGTCAATCCAGTGTACTGTTTCCAGTGTTATTTGGGTAGTTTGGTTTTTTAGTTTATCCCCTTTCCTTTTCAATGTAATGGATGATACAAAAGGGAAACAACAAAATATATTAAAATTTGTCATTCCGTTTTTTGGTAGTGATTCTGTAGGATTATCAGATGACCTATTGCCTGTGTGGAGAACAAATTCATTAGATATTGTTGGACCAGTATGGAAAACAATATTAAGTTATATTTCATTTGCGGACTATTTCTTAGTTATTTTTTCCCTTCTCTTATTTGTTCTTTTGCTTATTTATGTTCTATACATAATCTTCAGGAAAGAAAAGATAAAGAATGAAAAACTGTTTTTGATATATTCATTTATTATTCCTATATTTATTTTTCTTCTTCTTGCAGGAGGAACACGAAAAAACCTATTTCATCCTTTGTATTTTTTTTATGCTTTGCCATTTTTATACATGCTGAGTTCAATATTTTTATTAGGAATAAAATTAAAAATAGTAAAGATATTTGTAATACTTGCGTTTTTATTCTCCTATTCTTATGAGGCTTTTAGTTTAATTTCATTCAAAAATAGAACCGACTATAAAAGTGCTATTCATTTTATTGAACAAAATGCAGGTCTAAACGATACTATTTTTGGACAAAGAATAACTACATTTTGGGATATAGGTAAGATTTATATGAACAGGAGAGATTTAAGGTATAAAAGTTTTTACTCTTTGTATGGTGCCGTTAACGATATAAAAAAAGAGATACAGAATAATGAAAAAAATCGGGTATGGCTTATGATAGAGCCTTTCACCCTGCAATTTATTTATCATGGAGACCCCGTAGACAAAATAACGAAAGCACTTACTTTGGAAGGGTATGATGTGTATTGGAAAGTATTCCCAGGACACTACAATTTGTATGCGGCTCAAATTAAAAAACAACGGGAAGGGAATGCTGTTGCAAATACAAAAGAACTTTTAAATCCGGAGATAAATTATGAGTATTTGTTAAAAGAATTTTCTATATATTCAAATAATGAGAACGAAAATCTACAAAATATAGAGATACTTAAAAAATATATACCTACCTGGCCATTAACTTCATGGATTAATTTGTTTGTTCTGGGAGAAATGGTAAAGGATAATCAGTATTTTGTGGCAGACAAAATATGTGATTATATGATTAGGAAATATCCTAATTTCGCTGATGTATATTTACTTAAAGGGTTTAGTTACTACCTTAAAGGAAATGAAAATGAAGGAAAGAAATATATTCAAATTGCATTCAACAAAAAACCTCTTTTAAAGCAATTTATACAACCATTGTTAGAAACATATGAAAATAAATATACTAATTTTAAGATAATAAAAAGAAATTTATTCCCTTTTGGAGATGTAGTTATTTATTTTTCATTAAAATTTAGAAAAAATAATATGATCACTGATAGGACATAGGTAACCGATATATAAAATTTAGTTAACGGATATTGCATTCCTCAGTTTTTTTAGAAGTTAGTTGGATATATTTTATATTAGGGAGTTGTTCTATAGTAAAAGGTTTGTTGCTTTTTTTCATAACCACTTTTCGTAGGGAGTTAAGCCACCTATAGACATACAAAATCTTAGGGACTTTAAGTGTGCTGTCAATTCTTTTCGTTTTTTTTCTCGATGTGCAAAAGAAAGGAATTTGGTTTTCCTATAGAAGTCTTTAATCATAATGGCAATGGGAGAAGTAATAGATTTTCTAAATTCTGGTGGCTACTATAAAATCGCTTCGGATATTTATAAAAAGTCTTGCGAGAAATTTGATAGAAAGCGGTCTTATCTTTAACTATCTTAAAGTGTTCCTTTTCTTGATTTATTATTTTCTGATATTCCATAATCATATTGAGTTTGGGTTCGTGAGTTGTTGCTGTATGTATTGGTTCATAGATAGCACCTCCTTGGTAAATTAATAGGTTTCGTATATATACACTAAATCAGGTGTTACCTATGTTCTGAGGTCTATCAAATAATATATAATATTATAAAATTATTTTTTATGAATATAGTTCTTATAAATTTAGGATATATTAAGCCTTTATATTGGGTTGTTAGCCCGCCAATGGGGATACTTTATCTTTCTGCATATTTAAGGAAAGAGATTGGTAATCATTTAAAAATAAGAATAATTGATTTAAAGATTGAAAACTTTTCTGTTGAACAACTAATAAAGGTTATTCATGAGATTAAACCTGAAATTATAGGTTTATCATCTTCAACAATATTTGCATATTTAATATCCTCATTATCATCAAGGATTAAAGAAGTACTGCCTAGTACATGGCTTGTATTAGGTGGTCCTCATGCTTCATCTGTTAGGTTACAGGCATTAATTGAAAGTCCAAATTTAGATATAGTAGTTCCAGGAGAGGGTGAAATTTCATTCAGAAATATTGTCGAAGTATATCCTAATAAAAATTCATTAAAATACATTTCTGGGATTATTTGGAGAGATAAAAATGGGGAACTCATAGAAAATCCGGGTGAGTTAAAAGTAATAGATAATTTAGACACTTTACCTTTTCCAGCCTATGATTTAATAGATATATCTAAATATTGGAAACTTCAATCAATGACACCTTTACCCCCAAGAAAATATGTTTCTGTTGTAAGTAGCAGAGGGTGTCCTTATAAGTGTATGTGGTGCCATAGAATATTTGGAAAATGTTTTCGTTTTTATTCCCCCAAAAGACTAATAGAAGAAATTGAATGGTATCAAAAAAAGTATCAAGTAAATGAATTTGAGTTTCTTGATGATAATTTTAATTTTAATCGGTCAAGAGTAATTCATTTTGCTGAATTAGTAAGAAGGAAAAATCTTAAGTTAAAATTAACATTTCCTAATGCAATTAGAACAGATTTGATAGACGAAGAAGTAGCAGAGGCATTGTGTTCTGCTGGTACTTATATGAGTTCTTTTTCTTTGGAAACTGCTTCACCGCGTTTACAAAAACTTACACAAAAAAATCTTAATATTCCTAAATTTCTTAAAGCAGTAGAAATAATGGCAAAAAAAAATGTTTATACCAACGGATTTTGCATGATGGGGTTTCCTACAGAAACTGAAGAAGAATTACAGATGACTATAGATACTGCAACAAATTCCATGTTACATACCGCAAGTTTTTTTACAGTTATTCCTTTTCCTGGAACACAACTCTTTGAATGGTTAAAACAAAATAAGCCCGAAAAAATAAAAAATTTGAATTATATGAATGTTGAGTATGGAAGTATTAAAATTAACTTAACTGATTTACCGGATAAATTATTTTTTAGTTACCAAAGGAAGGCAAATCTAAAGTTCTTTTTGAAGCCTGACCGAATTTATAGAATTTTAAGAGTATATCCAAAACCACTTCATCTTTTATCTTATTTACCTATTTATATCCAGAGGGTATTGAAGGGATTACTTGGATTATAAATTAGTAAAAATTTGTTATTTAAAAAGTTGTTAATTTTCTCTTATTTGAATATTGATTGGATTAACAAATCAATATATGTATTTCAAAGGAAAATTTAGTTATAATTTTATAAAATAATAAAGATTAGTTAAAGATAAGGTTACATGAAGGTTATATTAATAAATCTTGGTTTGAGGAAGTCGATGTACCCGCTGGCAACTCCGCCAATGGGTATTATGTATCTTGCTGGCTATTTACGACAACAGATAAAAGATATAGAGATAAAATTAATTAATCAAAAAGTAAAAAACGATAGTCCAGAAGATTTAGTAAAAACAATATATGAATTTGCACCAGAAATAGTTGGTTTATCTTCTTCCACTGTTTTTGCTGCTCTAATTCCGGAAATTGTGTCAAAAATAAAAGAAGTATTGCCTTCGTCCTGGGTGGTTTTAGGTGGTCCCCATGCCTCTTCAGTACGAAAACAAGCATTAAATGAATGTAATGGATTAGATATCGTTGTCCCAGGGGAAGGGGAGATAGCAGTAAAACAGGTTGTTGAAAGTTATCCCGACAAAAATGCCCTTGCCAATATATCTGGTTTGATTTGGAGAGATAGTTCAGGAGAGCCAATAGAAAATCCAGGACCATTACCAATTGAACAAGATTTAGATAATCTCCCTTTTCCTGCGTATGATTTGATAAATGTTGAGGATTATTGGAAATTACAATCTATGACTCCTATTCCACCTCGACGATATTTATCTTTAGTAACAAGCCGAGGTTGTCCTTATCAATGTATGTGGTGTCATTCAATTTTCGGAAAGAAAATAAGATTTAGCTCTCCCGAAAGAATATTAGAAGAAATTAATTGGCTAAAAAATAAATATGGAGTTACGGAATTTGAGTTTCTTGATGATAATTTTAACTTTAACCGAGAAAGAGTTTTTAAATTTTCGGAGTTGGTAAAAAACAAGAATTTAAAATTAAAATTTTCCTTTCCAAATGCAATCCGAGGGGATTTAGTAAATGAGGAAGTAGTAGAAGCCCTTTGTTCTATGGGTACCTATATGTGCTCTTTTGCTTTAGAGACAGGTTCCCCACGAATGCAGAAATTTACCTGTAAAAACCTTGATATTCCTAAATTTTTAGATGGTATAGAAATGATGGTTAAAAGAGGGGTTTATGCCAATGGATTTTGTATGATGGGGTTTCCTACGGAAACGGAAGAAGAATTACAAATGACAATAGATATTGCATCAAATTCCATGTTACACACTGCAAGTTTTTTTACAGTTATTCCATTTCCTGGAACACCTCTTTTTGAATGGCTTAAAATTAATCGCCCGGAAAAGTTAAATAATTTTAATTATATGAACATTGATTTTGCAGGGGCTAAAATCAACTTAACAGATTTACCAGATGAAGTTCTTTTCAATTATCAACGCAAAGCCAATTGGGTTTTTTTCATGAATCCCAATCGTATTTACCGATTACTTAGAGTTTATCCCCAACCATTACAACTTATTCGTTATCTTCCCATTTATTTGTATAGAGCAACAAAAAATCTTGTAGTTAAATAAAAGATTAATAAAAATTTTATCTACTAAAAAATCCTGAAATTAGCAATATTAGTATTATTAATTTTTGATAATTAAAAATAATTTTGTATATTATATTAGTCATTTTATAGTTTTTTATGTTTATTTTTTGTTTTAGGAGTTATTGGATGAAAAGATTGATGTTTGGAAATGAAGCGATTGCGTTGGCAGCATTACATAATGGAATTACATTAGGCACCGGGTATCCTGGAACTCCATCTACTGAGATTTTGGAATATTTTTCGGAGTATGGTGGTAAGGCACAATGGTGCCCGAATGAAAAAGTGGCTCTTGAAGTGGGTATAGGTGTGGCTTTTGCAGGTGGAAATGCTTTGGTAACAATGAAACATGTTGGATTAAATGTTGCCTCAGACCCTTTGTTTACGGTGGCTTATACAGGTGTTGAGGGCGCCCTTGTGATTATTTCCGCAGATGACCCTGATATGCATTCCAGTCAGAACGAGCAAGACAATCGAAATTATGCGCGTTCTGCAGGTGTAATGATGTTAGAACCCTGCGACAGTCAAGAATGTTATGATTTCTTTTTTGAGGCAGTTCGACTTTCTAAAGAATGGGAATTGCCTGTTATTCTTAGACCAACGACAAGAGTTTGTCATTCGATGTCTATTGTTGAATATAAAGAAAGAGAATACAGTCCTGTATTACCCATTAAATATAATCCGGACAAACCAGGTCGGGTGATGATTCCTGGTTATGCAAGACCTGCACATAGAAGATTAAGAGAAAAGTTATCAAAAATTAAGAAGTGGAATGAAACCTGTGAACTTAATAGGGAAGAGATTAAATCAGAAGAATTAGGAATCATAACTTCAGGTGTTTCCTATCTCCATGTTTTGGAAGCCGAACCGAATGCTTCTGTTTTGAAGATAGGAATGTGTTATCCATTTCCCGAAAATAAGGTTCGTAGCTTTGTCCAAAGGCATAAAAGATGCATAGTTATTGAAGAAGGAGACCCGTTCTTAGTTGAAAATTGCCGATATTATGGTATCTCCGTTGAAGAGAAACCGGAGATGTATCGTTTCGGAGAACTAAATGTAAATAGAGTTCGTCGCATTTTGAAAGAGGACACCTCTCCTGAACCCCTAATAAAACGGGGAAGACCTCCGAGATTATGTGATGGTTGTCCTCATAGAGCAACTTTTACTTTATTAAGTAAGATGAATTGTATTGTTACAGGAGATATAGGTTGTTATACTTTAAGTGTCCTACCTCCTTTCCAGGCTATGGATTCCTGCGTTTGTATGGGTGCGAGTATTACAGTAGGTCTTGGTTTGAGACATTCTCTGCCTACGGAAGAAGCAAAAAAGGTGGTCAGTGTCATAGGAGATAGTACATTTATCCATAGTGGTTTGCCCGGAATTGTAGAAATGGTATACAATCCACCACCCACGGGACATGTCGTTATTGTTCTTGATAATAGTACAACTGCAATGACAGGCATGCAAGAACATCCGGGGACGGGTAAAAAATTAAATCATGAACCAACAAACCAGGTGAAAATAGAGGAAGTGGCGAAGGCTATCGGGGTAGAAAATGTTGTTGTTACTGACCGTGTATCTATCCTCGAAAAAGCATTAGAAGAAGCACTTAATAATAACAGAACCAATCTTATTGTAGTAAGAAAAACATGTGCTTTATTGAGAAAAAAACAACAGAAAAATGAAACACAACAGATAGCAGGAGAAAAGACGAATGTTGCAACAGGAAGTAACTAATATTATTTGCGCAGGTATTGGTGGAACGGGAGTTATATTATCATCAAATATTTTAGCAAACGCAGCTTTCCTTGCTGGTTATGATGTCCGAAAAAGTGAAATTCATGGAATGAGTCAGAGAGGTGGTTCTGTATCCAGCGATGTTCGTTTTGGTAAAAAAGTTTATAGTCCTATGGTACCTGATGGTGAAGCTGACTTCCTTATTGTTATGCATCCTGATGAGCTGGAAAATAATTTATATCGCTTAAAATCGGATGGAATTGTGATAGATATTTCTTTGATTGTTGGAGGAAGTAGAGATTTGTCGCTCCTCAATGAAGAAAAATACCTGCCAGTAAACCAAAAAAACTTTAATATATGTCTTTTAGGTGCTTTGAGCAGTTACCTAAATATTTCCTATGAATGCTGGCAAAATGCCATATTTTCAAATTTGCCTAAAAAGGTTCATGAGCAGAACAAAGGGGTATTTGAATATGGGATGAAATTAACGGAATCCGTAAGAGCAAAATAGTTTTTTTATTGTTCACAATTTGTATAATTAATACGACCCATATTATAAAAAATCAAAATATTTCTAAAGGAAAAACTATGAAATCGAATGAATTTATTATAGGTGTTGATGTTGGGGGAACAAAAATTCTATCTATTGTTGTGAACAATAAATTAGAAATTATTTCAAGATGTCGTAAAAAAACGAAAGGTTGGGTAAAAGATACAAAACCCGAGGATAAAATTATTCAAACCATAGAAGAATCCCTTGAACAAGCAGGAAATCCAAAAATCATAGGGATTGGTATTGGAGCACCCGGACCTGTAGACCCAAAAAATGGAATTGTTATAAATACTCCAAATCTTGGCTGGGAAAATTTTCCTGTTGTAGATATTCTTTCAAAACATTTTGCAGTTCCCGTTGTTTTAGATAACGATGTAAATTTAGGAACTTATGCAGAATGGCTATTGGGAAAAAATAAAGAAGCAAAACATGTTGTAGGTGTTTTTCCGGGCACAGGTATTGGCGGAGGGCTTATTGTAAACCGCAAGATTGTCCATGGAGCCAGTGGTGGTGCTGGAGAAGTAGGGCATATGACACTACAGATAGATGGTCCTCTATGTGGCTGTGGTAAAAGAGGATGTTTAGAAGCGTTAGCATCAAGAATCGCAATAACACGAGAAATCGCTGGACTAATTCTTCGTGGCGAATCAACATATCTTGCCGAAAAAGTAGGAACTGATATTGCAAAAATAAGAAGTAGTATTATTGCAGATGCCATAGACCATGGTGAAAAAAAAGTAGAGGATATTGTAAGGAAAGCGGCTTATTTAACCGGTGTGGCTATATCAAATCTCATAAATGTAATGAGTCCAGAATTAGTTATATTAGGTGGAGGTCTGATAGAAGCATTAGGAAAAATATACCAAGAGGAAATTCAACGAGCTGTTAAAGAGCATGCTATGCCATTTTTAAGAAAAAAAGTATCAATAGAAATAGGAAAATTAGGAGACGATGCCGTAGCATTAGGTGCCGCTCTTTTGTGTGCAAAAAAGAATGATAAACTATAAAAATAATCGTTATATAGGAGAAGATATATGGATTTAGATTGGATGTTAGTAAAACCGAAATTAATGCCTCCTATGGACCCGAATTATATACCCCCCAAATTAGCCAATGACCAATTTAGGAAGAAGGTAAATGAAACAAAAGATGCAACAAAAGTTATTATTGCTTTAGAAAGGTTAAATCGTTCCATATCCCGTTTTGAAACAAAAATATTTTCAGAAGAACACCCTTTGTTTGAGTCAGGATTTTATTATATAGAAAGAATTTTAAAGTTTTTACTATGGCAAAAAGGTGGATGGAGAGTATATATTTATGCTCCGCAACCATTGATTCGTTATTTAGAGGAAACCTATTCAGTCCGGGGAGCAAGAGCCTTCGACTATAAATTTATGGGAGAAGATGTTTATGAAAATCCATTTACAATAGTTCCATGCAAAACAGAAGAAGAAGTTCCGCCGGCTAATGAAACATCGCAGCGTTTGGGCAGGCATATAGAGGGTTGCCGAGTAGGTTTCGATTTAGGTGCTTCTGACCGTAAAGCATCGGCTGTCATAGATGGGGAAGTAGTATATAGCGAAGAAATAATATGGGAACCTCGCAAGCAAACAGACCCGAACTATCATTATAACGAAATCATGACTGCTATAAAAACAGCCGCATCAAAAATGCCGCGTTTAGATGCAGTAGGAGGTAGTGCTGCGGGGGTATATGTTAATAATCGTGCCATGATAGCCTCATTATTTAGAGGAGTTCCTAAAGAGCGTTTTGACGAGGTGCATGAATTATTTAATCGTATGTCAAAAGAATTAGGTGTTCCACTGGTTGTTGTTAACGATGGTGAGGTTACGGCTTTGGCAGGGTCTATGTCTATAGGAGATAATGCAGTTTTAGGTATTGCAATGGGTTCCAGTGAAGCGGGTGGATATGTTACACCAGCGGGAAATATAACTGATTGGTTAAATGAACTTGCTTTTGCTCCTGTGGATTATAGTCCTTATGCTCCCATAGAAGAATGGTCTGGTGATAGGGGAGTAGGTGCCAATTATTTCTCCCAACAATGTGTATTTCGGCTTGCTCCTAAGGCAGGTATAAAAATTCCCGGTAATATAACAGATGCCGAAAAATTGAAACTGATTCAAAATGAATTGGAGAAAAGAAATCCTGAAGTTATTAAAATTTGGAAAACTATGGGAGTTTATTTAGGATATACCCTTGCCCATTACAGTGATTTCTATGATATAAAGCATGTGCTAATTTTAGGACGATGCACATCGGGCAGTGGTGGTCCTATCATGTTAGAAGAATGTCTTAAAGTTTTAAAAACAGAATTTCCTGAAATAAACGAAAAGATTAATGTCCAATTGCCGGATGAAAAGAATAGAAGAGTAGGACAATCTATCGCAGCCGCAAGTTTGCCCGAACTTAAAAAGTAATTAGGTAGTTTTTTTCTTCTTTTCAGCCTCTTTTACTTTATGCCATGACTTCCATGCTTCTTCTTCGGTAACTGCCTTTTTATCTCCAAAAACATGCTCATGTCGCCGTATCATTTTCCTATGGGCACATTGTAAAGCCTCTGAAAGATTCATTTTACCTTCTGCTTCTCCCGCAACAGCAGATGCAAGTAATATAAATAATGCGTCCCCGAATTCTTCATTTATTTCATCAATACTTCCTTTTTCCAATGCTTCGATGAATTCTTCGCATTCTTCCTTAGCATATTTTGCAAAGTCCAGAGAGGTTTGTTTCCTATCCCAGGGACATCCTTCCGGACTTCTTAAATAACGGGCAAGGTTAATAAGTAATTCAAAAATATCCCCTTCTTTCTTTATATCAAAATCTAAAAATTGATTTTTATCCATTAGAAAACTCCAAATCCAAACAATAATACCAATAATTTACCAAAAATTGTTAAAGTTTTTATATTAAGTGCCGATACATTATATAGAAGGAACAATTGAATATACAAAGACAAGGAAGTCTACTATGGTTACTCAATGCTGTGTTTGCAAAAAGATATTGAATCGTGAAACAAATGAATGGATTCACACAACAAAGATTCATGACCCAATTACACATACATACTGTCCTGAATGTCTTGAAATGTCACGCCGTATTTTAGGATTAAAACCCCGCCCTGCAAATTTAACCTCTAATCTAACAAAATAAAATTTGCAAATCAAATAATTTATTCCCTTCTCTAATGGTAATATTTTTACCCACTGAATTATACTAATACCCAAAACTATCAAAGTTTATTTTGAGGTATTCGTATAAATGGCAAAAATTCATTTTTCAGGTATTGGCGGTACTGCTATGATTGGGGGGGCTTATATTGCAAAACAATTAGGTCATGAAGTCCGTGGAAGCGATAATCCTTTATACCCTCCAACATCTATATTAGCAAAGAAATTAAATGTCCCTATTTACGAAGGATATCGTTCTACGAATCTTGAATGGAATCCCGATTATGTAATCATAGGCAATGTTTTAAGCAGAAAAAATGAGGAAGTTGAAACTATCTTAAACAAAGCTATGACTTATTACAGTTTGCCTGAATGGCTAAAATATAATCTGTTATTCAAAAGAAAACCCATTGTTGTTTCAGGAACTCATGGAAAAACAACGACTACTTCTTTAATATCATGGATACTAAGATATGCAGGCTATGACCCCGGATTCCTAATTGGAGGATTCCCTATAAATTTTGAAATACCAGCATATTCCGGCAAAGAAGGTTCCTATTTCGTAATAGAAGGAGATGA
Organism: Candidatus Hydrogenedens sp.; assembly: GCA_035378955.1. NCBI lineage: Bacteria > Pseudomonadati > Candidatus Hydrogenedentota > Candidatus Hydrogenedentia > Candidatus Hydrogenedentales > Candidatus Hydrogenedentaceae > Candidatus Hydrogenedens > Candidatus Hydrogenedens sp. The sequence continues at coordinate 17,907 of DAOSUS010000051.1, forward strand.
ATACGATACGGCATTTTTTGATAAACGGGCAAAATTTTTACATTACTTACCTCAGATATTGGTTGTAACATCTCTTGAATATGACCATAGCGATATATATAACAGTCTCCAGGAAATAGAAAAAACCTTTCAGTTACTTTTAAGAATTGTCCCATCACAGGGACAGGTTATACTGTGTAATGATAATCACTCCCGTATGCTAAAACAGCACTGCTTTTCCTCATATCAATTGTATGGCACCTCAGATGATTCGGATTGGCAAGTTAAGACCGAAATATATTCCGAAAAAAGTATAATGAAGTTATATATTTTTTATAAAAATAAAGAATTTTGTGTGTTACGAACAAAACTTTTCGGATTATATAATGCTCTGAATATTCTATGTGCTGTATCAGTGGCTCATACAATAGGGGTGCCTATTAGCGGTATTGTAGATGGAATTGAAGAATTTCGGGGGGTTCGTAGAAGACAGGAAGTATTTTTAGAGGTAGAAGATAGAATATATATTGACGATTTTGCTCATCATCCGACAGCAATACAAGAGACATTAAAAGCAATCAGAGCAAAGTATCCTAATAAATATATTGTAGCAATATTTGAACCGCGTTCAAATACTACAGTTACCAATATATTTCAAAATGAAATTGCGGAATCTCTTTCTATATCCGATGAAATATGGATAACTCCGATTTATCGAGAAGAAAAAATACCCATTGAAAAAAGATTGAATAAAGAAGAGTTGATAAAAACCTTAACAGATAAAGGAAAAATAAGCAAGTTAGTAAAAGATTTCGATGAAATATTTGACTATTTAATTTCAGATGTAAAATCAAATTCTGTTATTGTTTTGTTGAGTAATGGAGCATGCGGAAATATTAGGGAGAGATTAGTTGCTCATTATAGGTAAAAGGTATAAATGTTCTGGTTAAAAATTATTGATATTTGTCTAACAGTATTACATATAAGTTTAATATTATTTTTCATTTTAGGCTGGATTTATAAACGAACAAGAAAAGTCCATTACTTATTAGTAATTATAATAGCAATTTCATGGTTTGTTCTGGGATTGTTTTATGGCTTTGGATATTGTTTCCTTACAGATATTCATTGGCGGGTAAAAATGCTTCTGAATGAAGAAAATTTACCTATATCGTTTATAAAATATGTGCTTGATAAAATGACAGGAAAAGATTTTAATGAGGTATGGGTAGATTATATAACTCTGGCCGTATTTGTTTGTGTATTAATTATTTCTACATCCCTTTATATAAGAGATAACAGGAAAAAAAATAAGGAATAAAAAAGTCATTTTTAGAAAAATATACCTAAATAGTAATATAATAACCCTGTATTCCCCATTAAAAAGTTAAAGGTAGAGGATTTTTTATGCCATTAGTAAGAGGATTTCGGGCGTTAAGATATAACGATAATGAGATAAACGATTTTAGTAATGTAATTACTCCTCCGTACGACATAATAACTCCTGAAATAAGGGAAGATTTAGCCGTGAGGAGTAAATACAATTTTGTCCATATAGACTTGCCTGTTGAAGATTCTAATAAATCAAAGTATGAGAAAGCCAGCGAACTATTTCAGGAATGGCAAAACAATAAGATATTAATTCGGGAAGAACAGGTAAGCGCCTATTGGTTGCGACAGAGATTTACAGATATTCGAGGTATACAAATGGAAAGGCTTGCCTTATTAGCCCTTACGAAAATACCTGAGGGACAGGAAGATAATTCGAAAATTTTACCCCATGAAAGGACATTTAATAAACCCGTAGAAGACAGGATGGCATTGTTAAATGCAACAAATGCACAATTAAGCCCTATTTTCTTTATATTTTCTGACCAGGAAAAGACATTGCAGCAATACTTTATAAAATATGTTCGAGATACTGAAAAACGCCCGAATATAACTGTTGCCACAATAGATGGTGTTTTGAATGAACTCTGGCAAACGGAATGGAATAATGAATTGACCTATTTATTTGAAAATAAAACTTTGTATATAGCGGATGGTCATCACCGATTTCAGACAGCAAAAAAGATTTTAGAAGAGAAAAAGAAAAAAATAACCGCAAACGATGTTTTAGAACCTTATAGGTATGTATTAACAGGTTTTGTGGCGTTTGAAGACCCAGGATTAGTAATTTATGCTCCACATCGTGTAGTAAGAAACTTATCTAACATCAATTATGAACAATTTTTTGAATCTTTGAAGAAATACTTTAATGTAATACAGGTTGAAGATAATCCTATTGATTATGTTATGCAAAGACAAAAAGAGTGTGAAAATAATAATCAAAGAAAGTATTTTCATTGCTTTGGACTGGTAATAAAGAATAAAGGACGGTTTTTGATAGAACTTAATGAGAAAGGGTATAAACGACTAACCGAAGAAGAAAAAACCAATGCCTTACATGATGTAAATGTATATGTTCTTCATAAACTTATTTTTG
>DAOSUS010000052.1 GCA_035378955.1 Candidatus Hydrogenedens sp.
TTCATTTTACAAATTCTTCCAACACTTGCGTTAGTTATCTTTGCCTGTTGTATCCATAACTCTTCTAAAAGAGGGAAAGAATCAAATACTTCAAATCCTCTGTCTGTAATATTAATTGTGTATAACTTTACCTCTCTTAAATTCCGCAAATTTTTTAACTTTAAAATACCTGTATCAGAAACAGCTGTCTGGACTAATTGTAAACTTTTCAATCCCGTTAAATGGCTTATGTAGCCTATTTTCTCATCATTAATTCCATATCCAACTAAACCTAATGCCTGTATATCATTCGGGTGCAAGTTCGTGAGCCAGGACATTTCTCGGGCTCCCTCAATTTCCATCTGCAATTTTACTTCGGTATTCTTTTGAATAGTAATTGTTCCTTTCGCATCTGTAAAAGGTTTCCACTCCGCTTGTAAAGGTTCTCTCCATGCTCGTGTAAGAATTTTCCCTAAGGATTTATTATCAGGAAATGTGATAGTCCTTTCAGGAAGAGGCTTATCTTCTATAATATCTGGAATTATATTCTTGCAAATAATATTTAAATTCGGATAATTTGACTTAACTCCATTTATCATGCCTTCGGAAACATCATTATCAATATATACTATTTCAAATTTTGCCTGGGATAATCATTTTAAGATATTTTCTTCCTGTGGAATAGAGTCCAATGTCAAAACCGATATTTTCCCCAATATCTCAGGATCTAAATTCATTATACGAGGTAACAAACCGAGGTCTGTTCGTATTTGAATTTTCCACTCTGGATTGATTTCCACATCTCCTTTTGCATCCTGTAATCGTCTCCAATCGTTACTATCAGATATCTGTTTGTCCTGATAGAATAATGAACCCAGAGATATATTTTTAGGAAAAGAAAGTATTATATTTTTCTTTTCTGGTTCTGTTATTTGTGGAGGAGGTGTAGGAGTCTGTTCCGCCTTCTCTTCTTTTTTTTCAATGACTGCTGGTGTAGCGGGGATTACAGATTCTGCTGGTGGTGGAGGAGTTGGTTCTACCTTGCTAACAATATCTTTTTGTTCTACATTTTGTTGAACAACTTGATTTGGGAGTTCTGTTTTTCCTCTTGAAAAATAATATCCGATACCAATTCCAGCGCATAAAACCACAATAATGCCGATCACAGCCACTAACATTGTAAATTTATTATTTCCTTTGGCTACAGTGATGCTTGCGGAAGCCAATATGGCTTCTGGAACTTCTTCAAACGGACTAACAGATGGAGTTTGTGTTTTAATTACAGAAGACCCTTGTTCTGATTCAGTTTTGGAGAATATCTGTTTTTGTTTTAGTTGTTCCAATTCCTGCCGGAGTTGTTGACGGGAACTTAACAACATAGAGGTCTGAGAGCGTAAAGCCTCCATTTCACTCATGAGGTCTTCTAACTGTTTTTCTTTTCGAATTTTTTCTTCATTAATTTTAGCGATTTCCTGCTCTCTTTGGGATAAAGTTAGTTGTAAAGAATTAAGTTGTTCTCGTGCCTTATCTAATTCTGTATTCTTTTCTGTTTCGCGTTGTTTTAATGATTGAATTTCTTGCTCGAGTATTTCTTGATGTGTCTGTGTAGAATGGGTTCGTTGATGTAATAAAACTAATTCTTCTTGTAGTTTGGCTAAAAGTTCCTCTTTTTCTGTCCGTTTTTTTATCTCTTCTCGAATAGCCGTTTCTTTTTCAAGCAGTGAAGCCGATAATTGGTCTAATTTGCTTTGTAATTCAATGAATTCCTGTTCTTTGGAAGTCAGTTTCTTACGGAAGACAGTTAATTCCTCTTCAATTTTGCTCTCTGAATGAGTTGCTTCATGGGCTTTTTCGCGAACGGAATTTAATTCTGCTTGTAATTTTTGTATTTGTAAAATATATTGTTCTTGGGCTTTTTGTGATTCCTGAACGGCTATTTCGCGTGCTTTCAGTTCTTCTTGTAGTTCTTTAACCTTATTTTGTGCTTCTGTGAGGGCGGTGGTTTTCTCCTGTTCTCCTTTTCTAAGCAGTTCCAACTCTTGAACCATTGTTTGTTCTGTTTTAATGTATTGTTCCGCCTGATTTTTTAATTGCTCATATTCTTTCTGTATTTGCTGAAGATTCTCGATGGTCATCATACTTCGTTTTTCTGCATTTTGAAGTAGTGCTTCCCGTTCTGCCAGCATTTGTTGTACTTTTTCCAATTCGCCCCGAGTATTATCAAGAGCCGTTTCTTTAGATTGAGTGGCTTTCCGAAGTTGCTCTATTTCCTTTTGTAATTGTAACTCTGCTTCCTGTGCCTGCTTTGCTTGAGATTGAGTGGCTTTCATCTCTTCTCGAAGCCGTTCAACCTCTTTTTTACTTTCCGATGATTGTTTCTCCAAAGATTGTATTAACTGCTCTTTTTCTTGCAGTTGTTGTTTTAATTGCTGTAAGGCATCTCGCGTCTCATCCAATTCTCTGGATTTCTGTTCCTCTACTCTTCTCAGGTCCTCTATTTGTTTTTGTAAATCCTCCTGAGATTTTTCTGCATCTCGTGCTTGTTCATTCAGTTTTCCTAATTCTTGTTCTAAATACTGGACCTGTTTTTCTCGTTCTTTCTTTTCGTTTTCTAATACACTAATTTCCGCTTCACGAGATTTTAATGTTTGTTGCAATTCCTGAAGTTGATTTTGTGCCTGTTGTAGAGCCTCCTCTTTTGTTTTACTCAATTCCTTTAATTGTTTTAATTCCTCTACTAAACTTGCCTGAGACCGTGCCGTCTGTTCGGCTTTTTCCTGAAGGGAATTTATTTCCGATTCCATCAGAGCGATTGTTTTTTCCCGTTGGGCACGTTCTAATGCTGCTGTTTGGACTTCCTGTTCTTTTTCATCCAAAGAGTCTTTTAAGTGTCTCAATTCCTCTTGTGCCCGTAATAATTCTTCATTTTTCCTTTTTTCCTGCTCTTTAAGTCGTTCTAATTCGACAGATAGGGCTTTGCGAATGGCTTCTTCTTCATCTTTTTTCTCTTTCATGTGGATAAGTTGACTTTTCAATTCACGAATCTGCTCTTCGTAGATCGCTTTTTCTTGTGTCTTTTCTTCTACCTTGTGGGATTGCCTATCAAGTTCTTCTTTTATCTGATCTAACCGATAAAGATAATTGGATACTATTTCTCTCAGATACTCTTTTTCTTCTTCATCAAGGTGAATAGTAAACCAAGATATCCTTTCTTCCAAAGCATTAATTTGCTGTTCAATTATCGGAACAAGATTAGATAATTCATTCCAATCTCCTATTACTAAAGATAAATCAGCCTTTAGAAATAGATAATTTAGGAAATTGTTAAAATCTTTAGGGAGTGTATTTAAATTCTTATTTGCTCCAATAAAATCACGACGAAAGAATAATTCATGTGTTTTTTTAAATATATCTTCTAACTCTTCAAGTAACATTTTATTTTCCTTCTAATAATATTAAAAATCACAATTATCATTAATAAAATATTTTGTCAAGAAAATAGTTCAAAAACTTGTTTTTTTTATATTAATAGTTTATCATATTGCACATGAAAAATAAACAAAAAATTTTGTATATATTTTACAAATATTTTATGATAAAATATAATATGCTGTAAAAAATCAGTGAAATCACTGGGAATAAATGTGTGAGTGAACAAGAATACGAAATAATAAGTTGCGCCAAGTGTGGTCAAAAAATGAAAGTGCCGACTTCTGCGGAAGGTAAGGCATTTAAATGTGTTCGTTGCGGGAATATTATTCGTTATATTCCTGCACCTCCAGAGCCTTCTGTGGGTGGACAGATAGGTGGGATGGATGTTTCTACATCGGGTGCTAATTTTACAGGGACACTGTCTCAATGGCTTGTTGCCACAGACTTAATAACAAGTCAAGATTTGGAGGAAGCGATAGAAATACAAAGGAAACAAGGTGGGTATCTTTTAAAAATACTGTATCAATATGAAAAATTACCTGTGGAAAAGTTGTTTGATATTCTTTCTAAAAGTTCGGGTTTTCCAAAAATTGATATTAACCGTCTCTACATAGATAAAGAAATTGTTGAATTAGTTCCAAAGAAATTATGTGAAGAAAGGTTTGTATTTCCTGTTGATAAATTGGGAAGGAACCTTACTTTAGCAATGGCATGTCCCATTGATAGAGAAACCGTTTTTCTTGTTGAGCAATTTACGCAATTAAGGGTAAAACCCACTCTTGCTCGAGTTACAGAAATTGAAGAAACCATAAATAAATATCATAAGGGAAGAACAGGAGATACCGGAATTTACCATACACCAACCATTTCATCTGCTCCTGCTACTTCTACTACAGAAAGTAGAATTATAAGAACAAAGCCAGCAGTAGAAGAAGAACTTACAGAATCTGTTGTTCAATTTACAAAGGAAACTTATGATAGAGAAAAGAAGAATGTTGAACTGATAATTGATGAATTGGAATATCTTCCCATTCCTCCCACAGCAGAACTTGCTTTAAGTATGGTATTAGATGATAGTTCTCCCAATATGGAAGATTTAAGTTCAATCTTTGCGGATGAACCTTCTTTAGCAACGGCTTTACTTCGTTGGGCAAATACATCTATCGTATCGGAAGAAAAAAAGATAGGAAGTATATGGTCGGCTCTGGCTCTTTTGGGCCCAGATGGTATTCAGGTAATGGTAAACCATATTAAAAAAAGTCAGCAACCTATTTCAGAATATCCTGTATTGCCCATAAGTGGAAGGTCAAAACTTTCTGCCAAACTTGCGGAAAAATTAGCACAAAATTCAAAGAGAATAAGTCCCTCTCTCGCCTATACTACAGCCCTGATACACCAAATAGGGGCTATTGTGCTATATATGGTGGGACAGGAAGAGTATAAAAAAATTATGAAAGATTCTCTTCCCGAAATACGATTAAGAAAAGAAGCCGAATATTTCACTATTAATCATGCCGTAACAGCATCCCTATTGGCGAGTAGATGGAAATTTCCGGAAATAGTGGTTCACGCCCTATGCCATTATTTAGAACCCTACAAAGCACCTGGAAAATCTAAAGACTTGGCTCATATCCTTTTTATTTCTTCAATAGCTGGTTTGCCAGGGGAACAATCCATTCGAGATGAAGTTATCCGTGATGCGTTAAAAATAAGAGAGAAAAGTATTCAATATCTCGGTCTTGATTTAAGAGAAGTTGTAAAAGCTTTAGGATAGGAAAAAGATTTAGAGAGGTTCTTTATTTTTGAAGGTATTTCATCAACAGGGAAGGACAGCCATCACAACCTTCATTTACTTTATGAATTTTCTCTTCTACACTATGGGGTAAGGATGGGTCTTTTACTATTTCCTGAAATTTTTTCTCGTAAATGTTTCCTAATTTATAATTTTTCATTCCTGATACAAGACCACAGGTATATATAGAACCTGTATTATCAACATAGAGTAATTTAGATGCTCCTTCACAATTCGGCTTATCTCCATATTCTTGAGGGTCCGCAATTCCTAAAAATAGTCCCATTTCCCGTATTTTTTTAAATTGTTCGAGAGCCTTCTTTTTGACAAAAATCTGAGTTAATTCTTTTTTCAAACTACTGAGAATTTTTATTTCATTTGTAGAAATTTTTTCTCTACACAAAAATAATCCTACTTTCATATTATAAGTATTTTGAGCCCATTGACATATTTCAATAACCTCTTTCATTTGGTCTATAGGAACATGAACAGTTAGCACCAACCAATTTGCTCCCACTGAAACCGCTTCATCCACAATATTTAGCCAGTCATCAAGTTTTAGCCGATTATCTTGTTTGTGTCCATTTTTGCTTATGTCCTGTCCAGATACTTTAATCCATACATAGGATATATCTTTAGGGGCTGATTGTGCTATGTGAGAACATTCTCTAATCTTTTTGAATATAGATTTTGGGAATCCAAGTAGTTCTAAGGTCAAATCCGATTTCTTAAGTTCTTTTTCTGTTTGACTCATAGATTTTTTATTTACTCCAGTTTGTTTTATTACTCACGATTTATAATAACATATTTACAAAAAAAATAATTCCAATAATCAAAAAAATTCTCTATTAAATAAATTCGAATTAAAAAATGTTTATCCTATATAATATGCGACTAATATTATAGAATGTATTATAACGCAAAGTCATATAAAGGAAGAAAAACATGCAAGAGGAAAAACAAGCCCTTTTGGTTATAGAAGATGGGACAGTATTTTGGGGAAGGTCTGTAGGCGCCGAAGGGGAATCCTTCGGAGAACTTGTATTTAATACCAGTATGACAGGTTATCAAGAAATCCTTACCGACCCCTCCTACGCGGGGCAGATTATTACAATGACTTATCCCCATATTGGTAATTATGGCTGTAATCCCGAGGATGTTGAATCGAGAACTGTTTTTGCTCGCGGTTTTGTTATGCGAGAATGTTGTTCTATACCCAGTTCCTGGCGGGCTACAATGTCACTCCCCGAATTTTTTAAAAAATATAATGTTGTAGCCATTGACCAGGTAGATACAAGGAAAATTACACGAATATTAAGAACAAAAGGGAACCAGAAAGCAATTATCAGCACAGTTGATTTAAATCCCGAATCGCTTTTGCAAAAGGCAAAAAATGCTCCAGATATGGCAGGAAGTGATTTTGTTAAAGAAGCTACTATAACACAACCCTATGAATGGGAATTACCTGAAACATCTAAATATCGTGTTGTAGTTATGGATTTTGGTGTGAAATATAATATTTTACGGTTGTTAAGAGAGCATAATTGTGCGGTTGTAGTTGTTCCGTCCACCACGCCTGCGGAACAGATTTTAGCCTATAATCCCGATGGCGTAGTTTTATCGAATGGTCCCGGAGACCCGGCCGCACTAACCTATATCTATCCTATTGTGCAAAAAATTATTCAAAATAATATCCCCATTTTAGGGATTTGTTTAGGACATCAGATTATTGGACATGCTCTTGGTGGGAAAACTTATAAACTTAAATTTGGACATCGGGGTGCCAATCAGCCCGTAATGCACATGGAAACACGAAAAGTAGAGATTACCTCGCAAAATCATGGTTTCGCTGTTGACCCTAAATCATTAGATTTAGAAAAAGTCGAAATTTCTCATGTCCACTTGAATGATATGACCTGCTCAGGATTATGTCATAAAGAATTACCCGTTTTTAGTGTTCAATACCACCCCGAAGCCTCTCCAGGTCCTCATGATAGCAGATATCTTTTCAAAAGGTTTACCAACTTAATGGATGAGTATAAGGACAGAAGAAAAGGAAAAGATAAATCCCATTCATTAAACTCTATGCCCGCCTGATATTGCTTGAAAATCGTTATTTATTTGAGCATTGGATAAGGGTATTTGCAACGAGGACATATCTGTTTAGCGGGCTTTAATAATAACCATATAAACATTAATGGGATAATAATAAATAGCGGAATAAAATAAAAAGATATTATCAACATTACTAACAAAAGTAACCATAAACCACATCCTGTTCCTTTAACTTCCGCTTTTCCTTCATAGAAGCAATTAGGACATTTTATTGTTTTCGACCGTAATGCAAAAGCCATAGGTAAATCTAAAGTTTATAATATAATTTTTAAAAAGGTAAGAATATGTATCCAGAATAACCCAATATAATATATACGCCAAGATTACCAATCCTGAATTTTTGAGGATAATTCGGTATTGGATAAATATGACTCAAAGAAGGATTTACTCCATAACCTAAATTCATTAGTAATACAGATGCCCCATCAATTGAAAGATAGGACTGATTCACAGTTGTTCCTAAAATATTTCTCCACACATTTCCAATTTCTGTTTTGCAAGGGTTAACAAACTTACCCTCTGTAGTAATATCTACCTTTTCGAGAACAAGACTGCTGTATCCTGTCAGCGTTAAAAGATAGGGTAAATCAATTCTTACATTTCCCCATGCAGTTGATAATTTGTAAGAATCAATTATTGTAACAGGTTTTCCATTTTTCCACTCAATACTATTAATCCATTGTTCGTAATCATAATAAGTACTTGTAGAAATATATTGCCAATCTTTTAAGAAAAGTATATCCCCTTGCTTATTGGAGGTTTGTAATATTCCCGGAACATTAACAAATTTAGGTTCTTCTAAAGAGTTTAAATTAATTTCTCCCAAATAATAGGCTACAAGAGGATAAGAATTATTTTCTGAATCAACATTTTTTTGTAAAGTTAGAAACAGTTTTCCGGCGGCTTCTGAAAGGGAAACGATATTATTATATCCCAGTCCAACAGTATGGATATCTTCAGGGTTATTAAGATTTACAATTGCAAAACCATCATAAGGGGTAATTTGACTACCCATAGTATACTCATAAGAATTCCCCCAACCTCTTAAAACAAGATAATCCCCACAAACCATAGAAAGATTATTATCGGTTGTAGGATACCACCAATAATAGGGAGCAATGGCTTTTTGAGAACCCGAAGACATAACATCTTTTGGAGAAACGGATTCTACATTATTAGTAAGTACCTCAGGTATTGGCATAGGCATGTAATCACACCCTCTGCACCATCCCCAATAAGAGTAATATGGAATTAAAGGAATTTTAATATCATTAAGTATCGAAGGAATAAAATTCTCATCTATTGTTACAAAGACCACCCTGTAATTAGATTCATAAGAAGGTTCTTGTGACCATTCATTTATAACAAGAACCAAAGAATTACTGGATATTTTAATTGTATCCATTAACCAACCATTTGTTTTAATAGAAGCAGAACCGAAAATATTATTATCTTTTGTTACACGAATTTCTATATTTTTTTGTTCCGTTTGATTTGTTATTTCTGTAACCACACCACTTTCATTTAATTCAATAACATCAATCACATTTTCAGCAAGAAGAATATGATTGTTTGTTAAAGCGGGAGGATTTACTCCATCACATTGAATTTCATGAATATATTCTGAAGTAATAGCATAGAAGAGGTCGTTATATTGGATTGTCCGTGATACCTGTCCTTTCATATCTACAGAACCGAGGGGTTTAAGTTGCTGATTCTCCATGTTTAAAGAAATAAATTGTAATTGTTCTTTATATTCATACCCATTCCATCCACTAAATGGAACGACAATGATATTCCCTAAAATTGCGAATGACTTGACATCACTAAAAGCAGAGGACCATGTCCAGCCTTCTCCTAAGGAGACAACAGATTTCTCTTGGGGATTGCTCGGGTCAGATACATCAAACCAACTTACCTTGACACGTCGTTGATTTTCTGTGTCATCAATCCCTAAAGCAATTAATTGATTATTTCCAATAGGCTCAATATGGACAGACCATCCTGGCACTTTTAATTGCCCTTTGACCTGAGGTTTTGAAGGGTCTGTTAAGTCAAGAACAAATAACGGGTCTATTGTTAAATAGGTAACTAAATAGGCTAATTTTTCGGCAAATCGTGTTGCATAAAGTGTCTCTCCTTGAGCATCAGGGATTGTTATTTGAGAAATTTGCGGGAATCCTTGAGAAGGATTTGAAACATCAAAAATTGTTAGGTAAGTATGTCGTTCAGGCCACCATGTGTTCGAAACTACCCGTAATTTTCCATCCCATTCATCTAACTTAAAACGGTCTGCTACATAACCGGGAATAGTTCCTATATTAAATGATTTAATTTCCCCGTATGGATTTGTTATATCTACATAAGTTATTTGTGTAGTATTGTTATTCCAATCGGATGCACATACATATATAGAAGAAGTTGAAGCTTGGATAACAGTCCCATAACCCGGAAATTCAATCTGGTCAGTTATTGTAGGATTTTCCTCTTGTTTTATATTGACACTGGTTATCCAGCTTTTGCTACCCGAATCTTTTGTCCATGTGCCACTTGAAGAAACAGTCCCTCCCTCTGTGGTATTTTCAATATATGAGTATTGGTAATCGGATGTTACAGCATATAAAACATCTCCGAGCATTCGACTATCAATAAAATCTCCAGGTAATGTTATTGCTGATATTATTCGGGGTTCCTCTATATTGCCAATGTCAACGATATATAACTGTGACCCTGTAGTCTTTTTTAATACCCCATCTTCGATAGTATGTGTAATTGTGTAGCCAATCAAAACATAGGCTCTATCATCAACTACATATAAATCTCGTGGATAACCGTAAATAGGGATATTAGAAATAACTGACTTACTGTCCAAATTTACCAGTGTTAACCCTCGATATTGGTTTAATACAAAAAGGAGATTGTTTACCCTCCGATATACATCCGGTTCAACCAACTCCCTTTTATTTTCCTCACCCCCTTCTTCATTTCCTTCAGATACATCCGTTGTAGGAGCAGGACCATATTCTCCATTTCGGTTATTTACGACCCCGGCACTTGTGAATTTTACTTCCCCTTCAGAAATGCCTTCCTTTTCTCCTTCTTCTGAATTACCTTCAATATATTGACTATTGCCCGATTCCGAAGGAATATTAGAAGGATTTTTAGGGCATGAAAAAGAGGAGATAATTAATAGTATGATTGGTATTACAATGATTATTTTTTGAATAGGGTGTTTCATAGATCATTTCCTTTTAGAAATATATTCCTTTAATATATTATACTAATAACCTTGTGTAATGTGTCCAATATTTTTTGGATAATTACATTTATGTTAAATTTCAAAAAAAATTGAATTTCAAATAAAACAAAAATCCATTGGATAAGGAGTCCTTAAATATGCAAGAGAAACAAAATAAAGAAGTGAGCCGTCGAAGTTTTATCGAAAAAACGGCAAAAATTACAGCAGGACTTGCAGTAGGTTCCGCACTAACGCGGAGTTCACAGGCACAAGTTTATAAATCAATCCTTCCTTCCAGAATATTAGGTGCTAATGAAAAAATTAGAACAGGACATATTGGCACCGGCGGAATGGGACGGTCTAATCTTGGTTTTGTATTAAAAAGAGATGATATTCAACCGATTGCTCTTTGTGATTTGTATCGTAAAAATCTCGAACGTGGAGCCCAGATGGTTAAACAAAAATATTCTGATTTTACCTTGCACCATGATTTCCGTGAAATTATAGATAATAAAGATGTAGATGCCGTTGTGATTGCAACTCCTGACCATTGGCATTGTCTATGTGTCTTATATGCCGCAGACGCTAAAAAACATATTTATTGTGAAAAACCCCTTTCGACGACAATCGCCGAAGGACGAAAGATGGTTGAAGCCGTGCGTCGTAATAAGGTTATTTTCCAGGGTGGAACAATGCAAAGAAGTGGACAACATTTCCAGGAAGCCGTCGAATTAGTTAAGAGTGGTTATATCGGTAAAGTTGCTCATGTAGAAACTTTTAATCATGAAGATAAACCTATTGAAGGTATTGGATTAGGGGATAATGACCAGGCGAAATGGGAAAAAGAAGGATTGGATTGGGATTTCCATCAAGGTTGGGTAGAACATCGTCCCTTTAATACCAATCGGTGGATTTATCATTTCCGCTGGTTCCTTGATTACTCCGGAGGAAAAATTACAGATTGGGGTGCACACCTTATTGATATAGCCCTTTGGGGAATGGGTGAGGAGAAACAGCCCAAATCTGTAACAGCTGTTGGAGGAAAATTTGTCCTTACAGATAATAGAACAACCCCAGATACCCTTGAAGCAGTTTGGGAATTTGATGATTACATATTAACCTTTACCAATAGAGTTTATAATATGTATCTACCTAAAGGATATTCGGACCATGGAATCCTGTTCCATGGAACATTAGGAACGCTTCGTGTAGACCGTGGTGGATATGAAGTATTTCCGGTACCTAATAATGGAGACGGTTGCGAGCCCAAGAAGTCAGGTCCTTCTCAATTAAATGAACCGCACTGGCAAAACTTCGTAGATTCTATCCGTGAAAATAAAGACCCAATCGTTACTGTGGAAACGCTTCACAATACAACCCGTGTATGCCACATGGGCACATGTGCTTATGTAGCGGGTGCAAGATTATCATGGGACCCCGCTAATGAGCGGTTTATTGGTGATGACGAAGCAACCAAGAAAGGTAATGCATGGGCATATCGTCCCTATCTAAATGGATGGAGTTTAGAACCTCCTTACGACCGCAAACAAAAAGGATAAAATATAAACAACCTATTTATAAAAGAGCCTATTATTCAAACGAATAATAGGCTCTTTTATTTTTATTTTAGGAAATTAAATTAAAAATCTATCACATAAAAAAGTTGGAGAGATGGATAACCCCTCAGGTAATAGTATATCTTTATCTGCGTATAATACCTTACCACAACATAAAGTGCATTTCACTTTACCGCATAATTTTGTTCCAATAAACGGTGAATTGGAACTTTTGGAAAAAAAGTAATCTTCTGTAACGACCCATTCCTCTTCAAGATTAAAAATCGTAATATCCGCTGGGACACCTATCCCTAATGTCCCTGCATTAATCTTAATAATGTTGGCGGGATTTTTTGTTAAAAGTTGAATTGCTTTTTCAATACTAAGATAACCGGGATTAACCAATCCTTTAATTACACATCCTAATAATGTTTCTAATCCAACAATACCAAAAGGTGCTTCTTGAAAGGGGACATTTTTTTCAGTTCGCGTATGGGGGGCGTGGTCTGTCGCTATACAGTCAATAGTTCCATCTTGGAGCCCTTCAATTATTGCTTGAATATCCTCCTTCTCGCGTAATGGTGGATTTATTTTCATATTCGAATTATAATTTTCAATTTGACTGTCTGTCAGCATCCAATAATGGGGACAGGTCTCTGCGGTAACAAATATTCCTTCTCTTTTTGCCTGTCGGATAATTTCTACGCCCCGTTTTGTAGTTACATGCTGAATATGAATAGGAGCATTCGCCAATTTAGCAAGTCGGATATTCCGTTCAATTCGGGTTTCCTCTGCTTCACGAGGGATACCGGGTATTCCCAAGAGTGCCGACGCGATTCCTTCATTCATAGCCCCTCCCTCACTTAAGGCTTCATCTTCACAATGAGCAAGATAGGGGATACCCACCATCCCTGCATATTCCAGGACATGGCGTAATACCGCTGAAGATTCTATATCATTGCCATCATCGGTTACTGCAACCGCACCGGATTGAAGCAAATCCGCCATTTCTGTTAATTCTTTACCTTCCCTCCCTTTTGTGGCACAAGCCGCAGGGTATATATGAATTCCATCTAAATCCTGAGCTCGTCTTACTACTAACTCTACCATTCCTGCATTGTCAATCGGGGGCATTGTATTGGGCATTGTAACAACTGAGGTTACACCTCCATGAGCCGATGCTCTTGCTCCGGAAGCAATGGTTTCTTTCGACTCAAAACCGGGTTCCCGAAAATGAACATGAATATCTACAAAACCCGGTGTAACTACCATACCCTCTGCATCAATAGAAACATCTCCATCTAAGTTAACCCCAACTGAAGAAATAACCCCATTTTCTATTCCAATATCGGACTTACCTGAAAAGCCAGATGATGGTTCTATTACCCAACCGTTCTTTATGACTATTTTCATAACCTATACTCCCGTTTGATTGTATTGACTATTGGCTAATAAATGCATAACCGCCATACGGACAGCAACACCATGACTGACCTGTTGTAGTATTCGACTTCTTGGACTATCTGCAATTTCTGTTGCTAATTCTATATCCCGATTAATGGGGCCCGGATGCATTACGATGGCATGTTCAGGTGCATACCGAATTGTATCGCGGTCTATACGATACAAACGGACATATTCCCGAATACTCGGGAATAATCCTTTCGTTTGTCTTTCCATCTGAATTCGTAAGGAATAAATAATATCCGCATCCAAAAGAGCCTCTTTTAAGTGTGTTGTTACCCTTACTCCTAACTTTTCAAAGGATTTTGGTAATAAGGTCTGAGGACCACAGAGAGTAATTTGGGCTCCTAATTTTAATAATGCCCAGATATTACTTCTTGCTACTCGACTATGAGTTATATCACCAATAATAGAAACTTTAGCCCCTTCCAGGCCTATTTCCATATCCTTTTTATAATCGCGATAAAATTGTCTCATCGTAAATACATCTAACAGCCCTTGAGTAGGATGCTCATGTTGTCCATCTCCCGCATTAATCACATGTGAAGGATGACTATCTGCTAAAAGCTTTGGAACACCCGAACATCGGTGTCTTACCACAAGAATATCTGTTTTCATTGCTTCAATGTTATACAAGGTATCGTGAAGTGTTTCCCCTTTTTTTTCACTGGAGCTTGATGCTGAAATGGAAAGGGTATCTGCACTTAATCTTTTTGCGGCTAAGTCAAAAGAGGCGAAAGTCCTTGTGCTCGGTTCATGAAACCAATGAACAACCACTCTCCCTTGTAGTAAAGGCACTTTCTTTATACCTGTGCTTCGTGCCATTACTTCAAGAAAAGAAGGAACCATGTCTAATATAGAGACAAGTTCTTCTTTAGATAAAAATTGCAGACCTAATAAATCCTTGTGCTTCCATATTTTCAATGCAGGGTGGTCTGCACTAAATACCTGTTCCTTGGCGGGAACATCCTGTAAGGTTGTTTCTACCTTACTTTTTTGTTCCTCGATGATTACCATATCCTTTCCATCTGTTTCTTTGAGCAAAACAGATATCCATAAATTTTGGGGTATGGATTCAAGAGTGGGTTTCCAGGCACAGTAGGATGGCTGAATGGGTATTTCTCTCCCCCCACGGTCAATCAAACATGCCAGCAGTACTTTTTTCGGTCTACCATAATACATGATTTCATCCATCGCCGCTCGTATAGTTCTACCTGCAGCCAGCACATCATCTACAAGGATAATTGTCCTTTGATTAATATCAAAAGAAAAATGAGTTGTGCCGTGCGATTGAACAAACCCCCGACCGATTCGCAAGTCATCTCTAAAAAGGGTTGTTGAAACAGCACCTACAGGTGGGAGTATTTTGCAAATTTTGAAAATTTCTTCTGCAATTCGTTTTGCCAGAGGGTAACCTCTACGCAATATACCGATGAAAGCCAATTCCTGAACATCATTATCATTAATAATTTGCTGGGCTAAATGATGAATTAAATCCTTCATGATTTGTTCATTAAATAAAATTGTGCCTGCCTTTATATCTGTAGAATCACTCGCCATGTTTATCACCTTTTTTATATCCTGGTATAAAAATATGCATTTGATAAATTGTATCAATGAGGGGTTCTTACTTCAAAATAAAATATAGCAAAAAAAATTAATCTTCAGGTTTTTCACCCGCAGGTGCCATTTTGACAATACGCGGGTGAAATATAGCCAGAGGAGTAACGAGGTCTTCTTGTTCCCGCATAACTTTATATATATCTTTATACACAAGAGGTATTTCATCTACTCCTGCGGTTATAACATTTACCTTGCGTTCTCTAAGTAGGCTTTCTACCTTTTTCCATGATAAAGTTTTCTTCGCCTGTGCCCTGCTCATGAGCCTTCCTGCACCATGGGCTGAAGAACAAAGAGATTCCTTATTACCCAAACCTTTTACAATAAATGCAGGGCTTGCCATAGAACCGGGGATAATTCCCAGTTGCCCTTTCTCAGCAGGAGTCGCACCTTTACGATGCACGATAACCTCCCTGCCATCGTGAATTTCTTTCCATGCAAAATTATGATGATTCTCTATTGTCCAAATAATGGAGACACCTAAGTTTTTACTGATATGTGTATGTATACACTCATGATTTGCCTGTGCATATTTGCCCATCAGTTGCATTGCCTCCCAGTATTCCTGCCCCGCATGTTCTTCTAATGATAGCCAAGCAAGATGTTGTAATGAATGAGGAAGATTATGAAGTCTTTGTCTTGCGATTTTACTGTAATATTCACATACTAAAGCCCCAGTGCCACGGCTACCGCTATGCGTTAATAAACCAAGATAAGTTCCACGAGGTATAGGCAGCTCATCGGTAATTATTTCTAAAATTCCAAATTCAACAAAATGATTGCCACTACCACTGGTGCCTAACTGGTCCCATGCTTTATCTTTATTTTCCTTTGTAATAGGGGAAATATTCCAGTTCAAATCCATAACAGGGTGTTGTCTTCGGGGTTTGAATGTTGACCCTACACCAAATCGAGTTTCCTGTTCGATGGCTTTTTTTAATCTTGTTGGGTTTTCTTCGATGATTTCAATAGGCAAATCAAAAACACTCATTTTAACACGGCAGGCAATATCAACTCCGACCGCAAAAGGTATTACCGCATTATCGGTTGCCAGAACACCACCAATAGGTAAACCATATCCCACATGAGCATCTGGCATAAGGGCTCCCCGAACAGAAACAGGTAAAGAACAAGCATTTTGCATTTGCTGTATCGACTCTGAATCAATTTCTGTTCCCCATATTTTATAAGGTGCTTTCGTTGAACGACCTCTTTCTACAAAATCTTCTTGGTAGGCTGTTAGTTTTGTATTATCAATCCCTGTATGAAGTTTTTGTGCCAATTCTTTCCATAAATTATCTTGCAAAAAGGCAACAGGATTACGAATAATCACCCGAAGCATTCTTTTGGCTTCCTTTTTGGAAAACCCCTCTTTTATCGCCTTATTAAAAATCTGAATGGCTGTTTCTCGTAGTTCCTTTGAACTATAACCTATCTGAATGAGTTCCTTTTCTTTCATTATATTACCTATTCGTTTCCTGAAAATATAATCGAAGCAGTTCTTTATGTGCTGTAAATGCAAGGGGAGGAAGTTGGTCGTATTGAAAAAATTCTGCTTCAGAAACATCACTACCTGCCCGAATTATCCCATTCCATTTTTCTACAATGAAACCCATAACTAAAATAGTTCCTGTTAATTTACTCGGTTGTGCGGATATGCCTAACAATTTTAGTTGTTCCGCTACGATGCCTGTTTCTTCTAATAATTCCCTTGCCGCAGATTCTTCTGTTGTCTCTCCTAATTCCATATATCCTCCGGGGAGCATCCATTGCCCAAATGCAGGCTGAATAGCCCTTCTGGTTAATAAGAGGTCTTTACCTGTATTTGTAACAAAGCAACATGTGGCAGGTGTCGGATTATGGTAATAGTGCCTTTGACAATTTTTACAAAAAGGACGCAATTTTTCCCCATCGTTTTCCAGAATAAGTGTTTCACCGCAAATGGCACAAAAACGCCATGGAAAAGGTTCAAAAAAATGGATAGGCATGTGTCTATACCTTTTCTTTTGTTTTTTTATTTATGTTTATATATTATATTTAATTCGCAAAGTTTTTGTGCATTAATTTAATCGTATTGGAGGAAAATAGAATGAAAAATAGATGTAAATGGATAAATTTATTTTACATATTATTATTAATTTTTACAATGGATAATTTTTCAATTGCAGATTCCCTGGATTCAAATATACTGCAGAAAGCAAATATTCCCTCCAAACCTCAAGATATGATGAAAGAATATTTAAATAAATCTGCTATGGTTTATTTAAAATCACTGGAAGAAAATCCTAATAGATTCCCCGAAAAAGAAAATATCGAGTTATATAAAAATGAAAAAAGAGAACTATACTGGTCATTATTAGGTGGAAAACCCGATGTTACTCCTCTGAATCCCGTTGTTGTTCGTAAAGGAACTAAATCTACATATAGATATGAAGTGCTGTATTTTGAAAGTCAACCCAATTTTTATGTCTCTGCCGTTTTATTCTTACCTCTCTCAGAACCCCCATACCCTTGTTTAATGGTTCCCTGTGGACACTCGCAGGAAGCCAAAGGATATTCGGAATATCAAAAACTATGTATTTTATTATCAAAAAATGGTATCGCGTCGCTGATATATGATCCTCCCGGGCAGGGAGAACGAATTACCTTTTTGAAAGCAGATGGTTCCCCGGATGTTTGGGGAACAGCCGAACACACCATATTGGGATTAGGATGTATTCTATTAGGTGAAAATTATGCCCGATATGAAATATGGGATGGTATAAGAGCCATTGATTATTTAGAAACCCGAGTAGAAATCCAAAAAGATAAAATAGCTTGTTCTGGTAACTCCGGTGGTGGCACACAAACGGCATATCTCATGGCGTTAGAACCACGAATTTATGCTGCTGCTCCTTCCTGTTATTTAACTTCATGGGAAAGATTATTAAATACTATTGGACCTCAGGATGCAGAACAAAATATCTTCTCACAAATAAAATATGGCTATGACCATTCAGAATATCTTTTTATGCATGCTCCAAATCCGGTGTTAATCTGTTCTGCTACAAAAGATTTCTTTGATATTACAGGCACATGGACTACTTTTCGTGCCGCAAAAAGGCTTTATGCAAAGTTGGGAGTTAATTCAATGTGTGATTTGATTGAAGTAGATACTCAACATGGTTTGGGGAAATCACTGCGAGAAGAGATAGTGGAAAGGATGCTTTTATGGCTTAAGGGGATAACAAAAGAAGTTGAAGAGCAGATTGAAGAGAATGAATTATTAACAAAAGAAGAGTATCAAGTTTGCAAGGGAGGAAATATAAGAGAAATTCTTGGATCAAAGACTGTTATTGATATTAATCGTTATAAAGAAAAGATTTGTGCACAATCACGAAATACTACATGGGCTTCGTTTACATTAGAACAAAAACAATCAAAAGTTCGAGAAATTATTAATGTTGATGATTGGGACAATATTCCTGAACCGAAAGTTGTTGAATTAGAACAGATAGATAAAAAATCTTTTCCCGAGGCGAAATCAATTACGCCAATTGTTATAAGCCCGGAAGATGGGATTTTTCTCCCCGGATATTTATTAGAAGCAAAACAATCAGTTTCAAAAGTAGTTATATATACCCGTCCTGAAGGGAAAAGTAAAGATATTGATTTAATAGAAGATTATTTGAAACATAATATTTATGTTTGTGCGGTTGATATAAGAGGCACAGGGGAAACATCTCCTATTCCCAGTAAGAATGATATTACAAACACAGTAGGTGCAGGTTGGGAAGATTATTTCCGTGCTTATTTGATAGGTAAGTCTTATGTAGGAATGAGAGTGCAGGATTATTTTTCTGTGATTAAGTATTTAAGAAAAAAATATGGTGATAAAGTAAATATATTGATAGATGCAGAAGGTGTCCTTTGTGTGTCGGCTTTACACACAGCGTTTTTATTGCTACCGCAAAAAGTAGAATTACATCTGAAAGGTTTGATTTCGTGGAGTAATATAATAGAAAATCCTCGTATTCAAGGACAGATAACCAATGCTGTACATGGGGTACTAAAATGGTATGATATACCCCAACTTATTTCTGAACTTGATAGTGAAAAAATAAGAATCATACAGGAAGAACCACAAACCTTCTAAGAAGTAAAAGTAGTAATAATGATGAATATTTTTCTTATATGTGCAGGAATAATATTTCCTTTGTTATCTCAAACCGATTTGCCGGAAAAAAGTAAATTGGGTATACAAGAAAATTCAAAAACCATATCATTAGAACCTTGCACAAATGAAAATAGTAAATGGTTTTGGTTTGTTAGTCTTGTAAATCCGTATCCAAAAATGGAAAGTGAAAAACCCGTTAGAGAATTGTTTGATCCTATTATGGGATTTTTTGCTCCTGACCAAAGACCCGTGAAAACAGTTAGTGATTTTCGTGATAATCACCTAATTTGGGCTCCTCATGCAGGGATTGGATATCAGATTAATTCAAAATGGTCTATTACAGCTCAAGGTGGGGGAGAAGGCGGGAAAATTAGAACAAAACAAACACATCCCTCTATTCTTTTAATGCCTTTGCACACAGATTTTGAGATAAAACGAATGGCTTTTTATTATGGAACAGGAGTTCATTTTTCTCCATGGGGTAGTCCCATCCATAAGGACTTTGAGAATTGGAAAGAGCGAATCAAAGCAACCCGTCCTTATCTTTCAGCATCGGCTACCTATACCTATGCTACCTATGATGCAAAGGTAAAAGTAAAATTTCTTCCTCTTTTACATCTTGTAGATTTAAACCTATCGGATGAATGGAATACAGTTAGTCTGGATACCAATATCGGTTTTGAAACACCCCTCAATAAAAGAGATGAATTTGTAGTTTCCTTTGGTTATTCAAAATTTGCGAGACTGCAAGAAGATTTTGATAGTTTTACTTTTACCATAGAATTCAAAAGGTTTTTACAAAAGAAAAAATAAAAAATGGACGAATGAGTAAATGATTCCTAATTTAAT
>DAOSUS010000053.1 GCA_035378955.1 Candidatus Hydrogenedens sp.
TAGTGAACCCACAGGTACTTTGTTGAAAATACTTATATTTGTAAAAGCAGCCAAAGATTTTTCAAAAGTTGATAGTTATATCCAGATAACAGCAGAGAAATGTAAAAAGTGTTTGCGATGTGTAACGAGATGTCCCACCAAAGCCATAAGACTATATGAAGATAACTTATATATTTTGTCTCATCATTGTATTAATTGTAATGAATGTATCAGGATATGTCCTACAAGAGTATTTGATTTGAAATACTATGAAAAAAACTGTGAGGAAGGAAAACAGGAAATATTTATTGCCCCTTCACCGTGGATTGCCTCTATTTTAGACAGTTGCTCATGGGAGGATTTTGAAGAAGAAATTTATCGTAAAAAAGGATTTAAAATATACCCATTAGCCTTGTGGGAAGATGTATTAAGGGAAGAGACACAAAGATATATTGAAAACGATGAAAAAATAAAGTTCCCTTTAATACTACCTGTTTGTCCTACAGTTTTATATTGGATACAAACAGAGTATCCCGCATTAATTGGAAATATTGCCCCTTATTTAGGACCTGTAGAAACGGCAATAAACAGTTTTCCTGAACAACGGAATATTTCCTTTGTGCCTTCTTGTCCTGCTCAAGTATCTACAATTAATGACAATAAGAATTCAGATGTTTGTATCAATATGATTTCTCCCCAAGAATTATTTGAAGTAATAATGGATATATCCAAAAGTGCTAACAAGAAAAAACAGATAGATGAAATTCATAATATAGATGTTAAGAAAAATAAAAGTAAGGATATAATAACGGTATCAGGAATAGAACAGGTTAAAACATTTTTAGAAAATATGGAAAAGAGAGAATTACCTATCCATATTAAAATGGTGGAATTGTATGCTTGCTATAATGGTTGTTTTGGTTCTCCATACTGGGTAACAGAACCTACTATATCAAAAATAATTTTTGATACATTTTGGGAAGAGCAAAAAGTAAAATACGAAAAGAAAAAAATAGATGCTATATTTAGGGTATCGCCTATCAATTCAAGAAAAGGTGTTAGACTTGATGAGGATGTAATGGAGGCTATTCAAAAACTTAGTGAGATAGAAAAAGTAAATAAAAAATTGCCCGGATATGATTGTGGTATTTGTGGTGCACCCTCATGCTTAAACTTTGCAGAGGATATTGTAATAATGCAAAAAGACATCAAGAATTGTCCATATTGGAACAAAACATAAAAATGGAGATAGATTTATGAGTATGAAATTAAAAGAAATTTGTGAAGAATTAAATTTACAACTCCTTACCCCTGGAATTTTTAGCTTATTAGATAGAGAAATAAGTGAAGGATATGTCTCTGATTTATTAAGTGATGTTTTAGCAAATGCTAAAAAAGGGTCTATTCTAATTACATTACAGACACATGTCAATGTAATAGCCGTATGTGTCCATGCCGAACTCTCTGCGGTTATTTTTATACAAAACCGTGTGCCCGATGAAAATGTGATTAAAAAGGCAGAGCAGGAACAAATAGTGTTGTTTTCATCACCCGATACAGCATTTAATATTGTGGGAAAATTGTATGAGTTGGGTATAAGAGGGTAATATTTTGTCTGTTATTTATGCTGACTTACATATTCATTCTATATTATCTCCCTGTGCAGACCGAAAGATGTTGCCCCAGAATATATATCCAGAGTTAATGAAAAAAGGGGTAAATGCATTTGCTATATGTGACCATAATAGCACAAGGAATGTACGAGCATTCTATGAATTTGGACTGAGATGGTTCCCTCAAATATTCTTTCTCCCCGGAATAGAGATTACGACAGAAGAAGAAGTACATATTTTAGGGATATTTCCCGATTTAGAATGTGCGGAGAATGTCGGAAACATTATAAGAGAAACTTTAAGTGAGGCGATAACTAAAAAAGACTTTTTAGAACCACAATGGATTATTAATTCTGAAGGAAAAATTATAGGCGAGGAAGAAAAACCTCTGTATTTAGCATCCGGTTTCAATTTAGAAAATGGAATCGCCTTATTACGGCAACATAATGCAATGATTATTGCCAGTCATATAGACCGACCTACCTTTTCTGTAACAAATCAATTAGGTTTTATTCCCGAAGACTTGTTTGATGTGTTAGAAATATCTCCAATTTCGGTTAAAAAAGTTGTAGAAAAAAAAGAATTTGTTTTGAGAAATTTTATTTATTCACTACCTCAAAGTCTTCCAGTAATTACTTCTTCCGATGCTCACTCTATAGATGAGATTGGACATGTTCGAACGAAAATATGTGTTGATAACATTTCTTTTACGGATATAAAAGAAGGAATAAAGAAAAACACAGTATTGGAGGTAATAGAACTTGATTGAACTATCATTACATATCCTTGATTTAATAGAAAATTCAATTAACGCAGGTGCTGATGAGATAAAAATACTTCTGGATATAAATGAAAAAAACGATTTGCTTACCCTGACAATTGAAGACAATGGGAAAGGTTTTAGCGTTGATGAGGAACAATTGTTTGACCCATTTTATACAACGAAAACATCAAAAGTAGTAGGAATGGGATTGAGTTTAGCCAAAAGTTCCGCAGAAAGAGCCGGTGGAGAAGTTGTAATTGGTAGAAGTGAAGATTTAGGAGGAGCCAAAGTAGTATTGACTTTTGTTTTATCAAATATTGACAGAATTCCCATAGGAGATTTAGGAAATTCCATTGCAGGAATGTTTATTACCAATCCCAATATTAATATTAAAATTTATATCATCTTCAATAACCAAACACAGCTATCAATCCATACGAAAGAATACCGAGAAAAATTCTCTGATAAAAGCGATATAGAGATATATCCATTTATAGAAAAAGAAATAAATAGGGTTATCAAAACATTAAATGTTTAGATAGTACTAATTAGGTTTCTTTATATTTTGCTTGAAAAGAATTAAACTCGAAATTAATGATGGGGCTGATTGAGGAAATTCTTGTAATGATTTTGATAGTTCTAAAAAATGTGTCTTATTAATTATATTTGTATTAAAAAATTTACATATTCTATCTTCAACATTAGGCAAGGTTAGAAAGTTCTCAATGAGTTGACCTACTAATAAAGGACTTAACGAATTCCTTTTGATTTTTCCTTTTGCTACTTCTTCCAATATAGATTTTATAACAGGGCTAATTTGTCGTTTGTTCTTTTCTAATAATTCATGAGAAAGATTTGTAAATAGTGACATAGAGAAAAGTTCGTGAAAATAATTTTCTATTTCATATCGTAAGAGTTCTGCAATAAAGGGGTGTTCAAAAGAGATGGTAAAATCAGAACTCAATCGTCGCAAAATATCCTGACTTTCTAATGCTAAACATTCCCACCCGGGTAATTCCTTGTCTAAAAATATCCCAATATCATCTGGAATATAAAGTGTAATTGTAAATGTGTAATCGTTTTTCGTTTGCTTACTTTCAGTATTTACATCCCCTTTTACTTGTTCCATAAAATATTTAATAGTCTTATAAGCAATTGATGGATATTCAAAAGGTTGATTTGTCCTTATCATGGTTTCAATTATAAAGTTTCTTCTTTCTGTTTCATAATTGACACTGAGTATCCCTGTTTTAAGGTTAGAAGGGATGATAAAAGGAGAAATGCTACAAATAAGTATGGAAGAAAAAGTAAGTTCAGGTATCTTTAATATAGGGATGGGTTTATCTATTTTAATCTCTATTTTTTTAGGATTATTTATGAACAGGATTAAATTATCCCATATAGAATTAAAAAATACATGGACATCAGTTATCTTATTTAAATTCCATGCAGATATATTATCTTGGATAAGGCTTTCGATATTATTTTCTAATGGAGAATAGAATGCAGGAAGCAATTCAATTAAAGGATTATTTTGATTATCAGGCAATTTAAATCCAGCAAGTTTGAAAACAATCTGATTTTGTTTAATTTGTATTTTCCCACCGTTTGTGCCTTTTGTCCACTGCATATTGATTAATGAAGTATTTAAGGGTAAAAAGTCATTAATTAAAATAGAGTTTGCTAATCGTTCCAGGTTATTTGAAGAGAAAACAATAAGTTTCGGGATTAAAAATCCAACTTCTTGGCTTTCCTCATAATGAATAGAAAAAATGTTTTTACCAATAAGTTTATGAAGTAAAGAAAGACAATTTAATAAAATTGTTTCGTCAATGTTCAAGTGAATTGATTGTATTTCATTCACGGTTTCTACATGAAGGTTAAAATAATCTTTTATGAGATTTAAGAAATCTTTGGTATTTTTTATACCAAGTTTTGGTTGGGAAAATAGTTGTAAAAAATCCTTCAAAGAGATGAAATGATTAGATAGATTGCTTTTATCTTTAGAAAGGACTAAAAGAATATAAATATATGTTTTCAACAATAATGCGTTAATCATAATTTATTTATAGGAAACCTAATTATTGGAAACATTATATCTTTTTGACATGTCATATTATATATAAAGTATACTTACACAACATTATACGAAGGTTATTTAAGTGGCTGACCGTATTCTACAAATATTAGTCCAATATATATGTTTGCTATTCTGTCTGTCGGCACATGAAGCGGCACATGCGGCTGCTGCAGACCGATTTGGCGACCATACTGCGCGAATGTTAGGACGATTAACATTAAACCCTATAAAGCATGCAGATCCCTTAGGCACTTTTATTTTGCCCTTAATGATGATGATAACACAATTCCCATTTCTTTTTGGATGGGCAAAACCTGTTCCTGTAAACATTAGGAATTTAAGAAATCCGAGACTACATTCGGTTTTTGTTGCTATTGCAGGACCTTCCGCAAATTTGTTATTAGCTATCATATTTACTTTTGTTTTAAGATTGACCGTTATAATAAACGGCATTTCAACCCCGGACGAAATGTTTGCCTCGCCAGCCTGTTTGGTATCTATTTCAATTGTAATGATAAATCTTGTTTTACTTTTATTTAATTGTATTCCATTGCCCCCTCTGGATGGACATCATGTTTTAAATTATTTTCTCCCTCCGGAAGGACAGAGATTTTTACAACAAATGGGACCCTTCGGACTTATTATTGCAATAACTTTAGGTTCACGAATTATTTCACCTCCTTTGCATTATATAGCAGGTTTTTTACTCACTTTCGGATTGACAGGCTTTAATCTACTATAAAGAGGCAACATTCATACCTTACTCGATAACTTTCCAAAGAATAACCTGATTTAGTATACTATTTACCTGTCCTTTCGATTTTCCAGATTTTGTTTATAAGAGATTTAATTTATTAAAGGAAGGTTTTTTATGGATTTGCCCAAAAATTATGATGTTAAGAAAATTGAAGAAAATTGGATAAAAACCTGGAAAGAAACAGGGTTATATCGTTGGGACCCATCAAAAACACGCGAAGAAACCTTCGTTGTGGATACACCGCCTCCTACTGTAAGTGGTTCTTTGCATGTAGGGCATATGTTTAGTTATTCCCATCAAGATTTTATTGTTCGCTATCAAAGAATGAAAGGTAAAAACATCTTTTTCCCTATTGGATGGGATGATAACGGGTTGCCCACAGAAAGACGAGTTCAAAACTACCTTAATGTTCGTTGTGAACCTTCAATGCCTTATGACCCCAATCTAAAAGTATCTCCAGGTAAAAAGGGGACACCCCCTCTTGCAGTGAGTAGAAAAAACTTTATAGAGTTATGTGACCAGGTTATTGTTGAAGATGAAAAGGCATTTCGGAATTTATGGACAAGGCTTGGAATGAGTTATGACTGGGACCTTGAATATGCAACTATTGACCGACATTGTCGCCTTATCTCTCAGGCAAGTTTCATAGAACTTTATAAAAAAGGAGAAATATATCAGGAAGAGAGACCCGTATTGTGGGATATAGATTATCAAACAGCCATTGCTCAAGCGGAACTTGTAGATAAAGAAGTTCCTTCCGCTTTTTACTATTTTCGTTTCCCTTTCCCTGATAGTGCTGATTATCTTGTCATAGCAACTACACGACCCGAATTACTTCCGGCTTGTGTGGCGGTTTTGGTTCATCCCGATGACGAGAGGTATAAACAATATATAGGCAAAACAATTTTAACACCATTATTCCATGTCCCCGTTCCTATTATGGCAGATGAGAAAGCAGAACCGAACAAGGGAACAGGGGTAGTTATGGTATGTACCTTTGGAGACCAGACCGATGTGGAGTGGTGGAAACAGTTTAATTTACCTTTGCGACAGATTGTGGCAAGAAATGGTTCTTTATTACATGTAGAATTTGTAAATACTGATGAAAAAACAAAAGGTCTTTCAGATACAGGTCATTTGATAGTTCCTTCAAAAAACCCTCAAAAAGCCAATGAAGTATATTCTAAAATGCAAGGACTATATACAGGAAATGCCAAGAAGGTTATTGTTGAGATTGCAAATCAAACAGAGGGTGTAATTGACCGTCCTGAAACTCAAATTACTCATGCGGTTCGTTTTTTTGAAAAAGGGGATAGACCTTTAGAAATTTTTCCTACACGACAATGGTATACAAGAATTATAGATAAAAAAGAGGCACTTATTGAGCAGGGTAAGAAAATAAGTTGGTATCCCGATTATATGTATAAGCGATATGAACACTGGGTCGAAGGGTTAAATCAAGATTGGTGTTTAAGCCGACAAAGATTTTTTGGTGTCCCTATTCCGGTATGGTATCCAATAAATGGAGATGGGGAAATAGTATATAGCAAACCTATTATGCCTGATATAAAAGACTTGCCAATTGACCCATTATCAGATGTCCCTGACGGTTATATAGAAGAGCAAAGAGACAAACCCAATGGCTTTACAGGGGAACCAGATGTCCTGGATACATGGGCTACAAGTTCGCTTACTCCGCAGATAGCAACGCATTGGTTCTTAAATCCAGAACGACATAAGAAATTGTTCCCGATGGATATACGACCTCAAGCCCATGATATTATTCGGACATGGGCTTTTTACACTATTGTAAAAGCCTATCTTCATGACGGTGATATTCCCTGGAAAAATGTCGTGTTGAGTGGTTGGATATTAGACCCTGACCGTAAAAAAATGTCAAAAAGTCATGGGAATGTAGTAACACCCGAACCCCTGATTGAGCAACATGGGGCAGATAGTGTGCGTTATTGGTCAGCCAAAGCCCGATTGGGGGTAGATACCGCTTATGATGAACAGGCTTTTAAGGTGGGTAGAAAACTATGCACAAAGTTATTTAATGCAAGTAAGTTTGCAATTATGCAACTCCAAAATATTGATAGAGGATTGTTAAAAAAAGAAACCATACAAAACCCCATTGATATTGCGGTTATCAATGAACTAAAAACATGCATTCAAAGAGCCACAACCAGCTTTGAAGAATTTGATTATGCCCAATCATTAATGTTAATAGAGGAATTTTTCTGGAGTGTCTTCTGTGATAATTATTTAGAAATTATAAAACCTCGTGTGTATCAAACGGAATTAAATGAAGAACGGCTTTCTGCTTGTAGTGCTTTGCGTTTAATCCATCGAGCTATTGTTCGTTTATTTGCTCCGTATTTGCCCTATATAACAGAAGAAGTATGGAGTTGGGAATACTCAAATGACAGGGATATGGCGACTTCGGTTCATAAAAGTCCATGGCCTTCTATCCAGGAATTTGATGCTATCCCTACTGCAAAATACCCAGAATTATATGAAGTCCTTATTTCATTGATTAACCCTATTAGAAAAGCAAAAGCCGATGCAAATATAAGTTTGGCTGCACCTGTTACAAAGATAGAGGTTAAGTGCCCTTCAGCAATGACTGAAGTATGTCAAATACTTATAAAAGATGTTGTTGCCATGCTTCATGTGAATGAATATGATGTTATAGAAGGAAATGAAAAGATAGAAGTTCTTGTTAATATTTAGCAATATCTCCAATCTTTTTAATTGATATAATAAGAATTGGGTTGTAGTTTAATTAGTGTTAGGTAAAAAAATGAATAACTTCATAAAAAGTGATATTTTAAAGACCAAAATTCAGAAAGAATATGTAAATATAAATGGGAGAGAGTTCCCTTTTTTAATACCTGTAAAAAAAATAAAAATTAACGAAAATATTATTCCGGAAGAAATTAAAAATAAGTGTTTATCGAAAACCCCTGAATATTATATCTATGATACAGCCGGACCTTATGAAAGTATCGAGGCTCTAACTAATTTTCAGATTGGAATCCCGAAAATACGAGAAGAGTGGATGAAATTAAGGGAACAAGTCCAAAGTATTCAAAAAGGAAATAAAACAATACGGAAAGGAAAACACGGGGAACGGGTAACCCAACGATACTATGCAAAAAAAGGTATTATTACTCCGGAGATGGAGTATGTGGCATATCGTGAAAGTATTGAAATAACGCAGAATAAAATATGGGTCGAGTGGTTATGGAAAGAAAAATCAAAAGAAATTATAGAAAAAGCAGTTATTTCCCCGGAGTGGATTTGTAAACAGGTAGCAGAAGGAAAAATTATTATACCTGCAAATATTAATCATCTTGAATTAGAACCGATGGGAATTGGTCAGGGACTACGAACGAAAATTAATGCAAATATAGGTAATTCCTCTATTCGGAGTGGAATAAAAGAAGAGATCGAGAAAATGATTTGGGCGGTGATGTGTGGTGCTGATACCGTTATGGACTTGAGCACAGGGGAAGAAATTGAATCTATTCGGGAGGCAATAATCCGTAATTCCCCTGTTCCTATTGGGACAGTGCCGATTTATGAAGTTTTAGAAAAAGCAGGAGGAAATCCTGAAGATATTTCATGGGAATTATATCGTGATATCCTAATTCAGCAAGCAGAACAGGGCGTAGATTATTTTACAATTCATGCCGGGCTTTTAGAAAAACATTTGCCCTTAGTGGAAAAACGATTGGCAGGGATTGTTAGTCGGGGAGGAGCGATTATCGCACGATGGATGAAGAAGCATAAACAAGAAAATTTCACATATACTCACTGGAATGAAATTTGTGAAATATTAGCCACCTATGATGTTGCCGTTTCAATTGGAGATGGTTTGAGACCGGGATGTATTTATGATGCAAATGATGAAGCACAATTTGCAGAACTAAAAATTCAAAGTGAACTTGCTAAAAGAGCAGGAAATTTTGATGTTCAGGTGATGCATGAAGGTCCGGGGCATATCCCTATGAATAAAATTTTAGATAATATCGAAATTCAAAAAGATTTGTGTAATTCCGCACCATTTTATACATTAGGTCCCGTTGTAACAGATATTGCAACAGGATATGACCATATTAGCTCCGCCATTGGTGCTACACTTATCGGTTCTGCAGGAACTGCTATGCTATGTTATGTAACACCTAAAGAACATATAGGATTACCAGACAGGGAAGATGTCAGAGAAGGAGTAATTACATATAGAATATCGGCTCATGCTTCAGATATTGCAAAAGGTTTGCCTTCCGCTTTTCTTCGAGATTGTCTTATGGCATTGGCAAGGGTTAAATTTTCATGGGAAGACCAGTTTGCCCTTGCATTAGACCCAGAAAAATCGTTAAAAATGTTTATGGAAAGCAACCCATGTATAAAGGAAAATGGAAAAGATAAAATAAATCAAAACTACTGCACAATGTGTGGACCTAAATTTTGTGCCATGAAACTTTCTAAAACTAATGAATAATGCTCCATCCAATGAAAATCGGAAAATATGAAATAGAAAAACCTTTATTTCTTGCCCCTATGGATGATATAACCGATTATCCTTTTCGTAATATTTGCAAAGAATGGGGTGCAGATGTTGTTGTTACTGAATTTGTGAGTGCAGAGGCAGTAATACGAAATGTAGATAGGTCATTGAAAAAAATGAGTTTTAACGAACAGGAAAGACCTATCGGTATTCAATTATATGGTAGTTCAGAATTATCTATGGCAAATGCGGCTAAAACAGCCGAAAGTTATGCTCCCGATTTTATTGATATTAATGCAGGTTGTTGGGTCAAGAAAATCGCAAATAGGGGAGATGGTGCAGGTTTACTAAAAGACCTGAAAAAATTGGAACGGGTCTTATCTGAAGTAAAATCAAATACAGAATTACCTGTTACTTTAAAAACGCGATTAGGTTGGGATGATAATCATATTACTATTTTTGATGTTTTAGAAATTGCATATAAAATGGGCATTGATTTTATTACTGTGCATTTGAGGACAAGACAACAGGGCTTAAAGGGAAATGCAGATTGGTCTTGGATATCTAAAATAAAAGAAAAAACAAAAATTCCATTTGTTGCTAATGGAGATATAAAAACACCCCAGGATGTTGAAGAATGTTTTGAATTAGGTGCAGATGGAGTTATGATAGGAAGGACTATTATTGGAAATCCTTTTTTCTTTAAGCGATGTAAATTGTATTTAGAAAAAAAAGATGAATACTTATTTGAACCGGACATAAAAGAACGATTGCAGTGGTGTCTTATACACTTTCAAAAGCATATTGAATATTATGGTGAACAAAGAGGAGTTCCTACATTTAGAAAATTTTATAATGGTTATCTGCACGGTTATCCTTATATCGGAAAGATACGCACAGAGATTATGAATCTTAAATCTGCCCAAAAGATAGAGGAAATATTAATATCTATTATGGAAAATCCAGAGAAAGTCTACGAAAGGGTTCATTCAGAAGCAAACGAATAAAGGAAAAATACAATGTTAGAGAGATTAAAGAAGGAAGTATTTGAAGCAAATTTACAATTGGTTCAGGATAAGTTAGTAATATTAACATGGGGAAATGCCAGCGGTATAGATAGAGAAAGTAATTTGGTAGTAATTAAGCCCAGTGGAGTTCCTTACCACAAACTAAAAACAAGAGATATGGTTGTTGTAGATATGAATGGAAAAATTATTGAAGGGGATTTAAAGCCATCTGTAGATTTACCTATTCACCTGGCTATATATAAAAATGTTCCCAATGCAGGTGGTGTTGTTCACACTCATTCCCATTTTGCCACATGTTGGGCTCAGGCAAGAAAACCTATTCCATGCTTGGGAACTACTCATGCAGATTATTTTTTTGGAGATATTCCATTAACAGAAATGCCGGATACAGAAGATTATGAAAATTCTATCGGACAACAGGTCGTTAAATGTATTTTACAAAATGGAGCGGAAAGATGTAAGGCGGTTCTTGTCCCGGGACATGGTCCTTTTGTTTGGTGTGAGAATGTAGAAAAATCAGTGGAAACAGCCTTTGTCCTTGAACAATTAGCAGAAATGGCATATCATACAATTGTAATAAATAACGGTAATATTAAAACATTAGAAGAAATGTATTTAAAAAAGCATTATGAAAGAAAATGGGGGAAAGGCGCATATTATGGACAAAGATAGTGTTTTTAATAATATATAAATGAAAATAGTTAAATATAAATATTTATGTATTATTCTAATATTATTCATTGTTTTTATTATGATTTCGATTTCTTTGTTCGCTAAATATATTTTTCCCAATCTCTTATATCAAAGGACATCTTTTATTTACAGGACACCAGACTATTATCAGTGGAAATATGAAGATGTTATTGTTCAAGTAGATAAAGAACAGACTCATGGATGGTATATTCCTTATGAAGATTCGAAATGTGTTGTCCTTTTTTCACATGGAAATGCAGGAAATATAGCAGACCGATTGGAATCTATTGGTATATTTCGAAAGTTGGGTTTAAGTGTTTTAGTTTATGATTATGGCGGATATGGTAAGTCAACAGGAAAACCTTCGGAGGAAAGATGTTGCAAAGATGCTTTAGCCATGTGGACATATCTAACGCAAAATAAAGGATATTCTCCCCAAAATATAGTTCTTTTTGGTCGTTCTTTAGGAGGTGCTGTAACGGCAGATTTAGCAACAAAAGTAGAATGTGCGGGTGTAATCCTTGAAAGCACATTTCTTTCAACAATTGATGTAGCAAGAGATATGTTTTCATGGTTTCCAGAACGATTTGCAAAAGGAAATGAATTTTATACAAAAAAGAAGTTAAAGGAAATAAAATCCCCTGTTTTAGTTATTCATAGTCCTCAGGATACCGTTATAAAATATTACCATGGGAAGAAAATATTTGAATTGTTGGAGTGTGAAAAAGAGTTTTTAGAAATTATAGGTGACCATAACGAAGGGTTTATTATAACGGGGGATAAATATATCAACGAGCTGAAAGATTTTATAGAAAGAGTATTAAATTTATCTGTGCGAGAATAGATTTTTTATTGGATAAGTGTATAGTCCACAGGGTTGAAATTATTGTTATCTAAAATTCGTGCAACGATAAACAAAAAATCACTTAAACGATTATAAAATGGGATAAATACCTCATTGGTCTTATTAGATTGAATTCTTTCTAAAGCAATTAATCGGCGTTCAAATTCTCTTGCTACTGTGGTAACTATATCTGCATAAGCAGAAACGGGATTACTGGCAGATGCAATAAACTTTCTTGGTAATTGAAGTTGTTCTTCTAATTGTGCTTGCCATTGCTCCAATTGTATTAGATGTTTTTGAGTTAATTTTGGATGATTGGGTGGAATTAATACACCCGAAGGGTCAGATATTTGTGTCCCTGTTATAAAACAGCAATGTATGAGCCATAGAAGCATATCAGAAAGAGATGTTTTATATGGGTTATCTGATTGTAAAATTAACAATCGAAGATAAGATAAGTTAGCACGGAGACTATCCAAAGAACCGAGACATTCAATAATTTCTGAATCTTTTGAGACCCAGTGTCCATCGGGTAATTTTGTCTTTCCTGTATCACCTTGTTTTGTTGTAACATAAGATTTTTTCATATAAAAATACCTACTTAATAATTTCAACACCTATGGGACAATGGTCAGAGCCATGAACATCGGATAGTATCCATGACCTTTTAATGTGTTTCTTAAATGTTTCATTTACCACATGATAATCAATTCTCCAACCAATATTCCGAGCCCTTGCATTGGTTCGATAAGACCACCATGTATAATGTCCTCCTTCTTTACAAAACATACGGAAAGTATCCACAAAACCCGCATTTAAGAATTTTGTCATAGATTCTCTTTCTTCCGGATAATAACCTGCATGATTTTCATTCTCTTTAGGTCGGGCAAGGTCAATTTCTGTATGGGCTATATTAAAGTCTCCACATACGAGTATGTTTTTTTTCTGCTTTTTAACGAAGTCGAGAAGTATTTGTTGCAATTTATCAATAAATTCAATCTTGTAGGAAAGTCGTTTTTTTTCTTCCTGACTATTAGGCCAGTAGGAATTAAACAGGACAAAATCACCAAAATCAGCTATTTGTACCCTTCCTTCATCTGTAAAAGCAGGTTCATTTATTTCTATTATTTGTAGAGGTTTCTTTTTGCAGAAAAATGCAGTTCCACTATAACCGGGTTTTTTAGCAAAACTCCAATAGGTGTGATAATGTGGTGGTATAGGAAAAGAAGGGTCCTTTATATCAGAAGGTTTTAATTTCGTTTCTTGTAAACAAATAATATCTGGCGAAACTTCTTCAAGCCATTCAGTAAAGCCTTTTTTTAATATGGAACGAAATCCGTTAACATTCCACGAAATTACAACCGTCATATATTTACTCCTGAATTCATGATAAATTTCTAATTAGTATAAGAAAAAAATTTATAATAAAACGACTTTGAACAATCATTAGAAATTGGATAGGTGAGACCTTTAGAAAGATTAGATATGCTATAAACTGTTGTATAATAAAAAACACATTTGCTATAATTATATTCCCTATGGCGGCGTAGCTCAGTTGGTTAGAGCAGCGGAATCATAATCCGCGTGTCCGGGGTTCGAATCCCTGCGCCGCCACTTTCTATTTATGTAAGGTCTTTTTTAAGGGAGATAGATTATGAATTATGTCCCATTAGGAAAATCAGGCTTAAAAGTTTCCGAAATTTGTTTGGGAACAATGACATTCGGTAATGAAGCAGATAAAGAAGTCAGTTTTAAAATTATGGATTATGCTTATGATATAGGAATAAATTTTTTTGATACTGCTCACAATTACAATAAAGGGGAAACGGAAAAGATTGTGGGGGAGTGGATAAATAGTAAGCGGAAAGATATTATCCTTGCCTCTAAAGTATTTTTCCCATCACAACAAGGGATAAATAATGAAGGATTATCTAAAAAAAATATTATGCAATCCGTGGAAGAATCTTTGCGACGATTGAAAACAGAATACCTTGATATACTTTATCTTCATCATTGGGACGAATATACATCCATAGAATATTCTTTAGAAGCAGTTCATACATTAATTATGCAAGGGAAAGTCCTTTATATGGGCATTTCTAATTTTTCTGCATGGCAAATAATGAAAGCAATTGCAGTAGCAAGAGAGTACCATTTTACCCCCGTTGTTTGTATCCAGCCTATGTATAGCCTTATTAAACGGCAGGTAGAAGTAGAAATTTTGCCTTTAGCCAAACAAGAGAATCTTGCTGTAGTTCCGTATAATGTTCTGGGAGCAGGAATGTTAACAGGAAAATACTTAAAAGGGGAGAAGGGAAGATTAATTGAAAATAAAATGTATCAACAGCGTTATAGTAACCCAATGTATGAAGAAATTACACGAAAATTTGTTCAATATGCAGAGGGAAAAGGTTATTCCCCAGCCGTTTTATCAGCAAGTTGGGTAAAAAGTAACCCGGCCATTACTTCCATCTTATTAGGAGCAAGGACTCTGGAACAATTCAAAGAAGTAATACAATGTGTTGATTTAAAACTATCCCTGGAACAGTGGGAAGAGATTTCAAAATTATCATATCAACCACCTTTACCTACAGATAGAGAACCTCTGGATGTTTATCGTTTAAGAGGTTGGTAGGTATCAATCATATTGTGCAAGATAAGGTTGTAATCGTTGGGTAAGGAATTCCCGCATTTCTTTTAAATTTTCGATTATTAAGTCTATATTTTGTGCAGGGACAGGTTGTCTTCCAAAAATTCCCCGCACTTCAACAAAAAGTTCTTTTTTACTGTGACGGAAAGATTCTATTAGAACATGATATATTCCTGGGGTATCGTTCGACTCCGGAAATACAAATCGTATCCCTGTTGTCGCTAAGGGTCTTCCAAAATGGTCAATCATGAGTTCCTGTGATTGATTTAATAATTTTTCCAAAATGAAAGATTTTGCATCTTCATATCGAGTTAGAGCAAATGTCGAGCGTAGAGTTCCTGTATGAGCAAGGAAAGCCATCTGATTTCTCACCTGTAATATCTTAGGTCCTAATTCTTTTACTTTGTTTAAAAATTCATTAAAAGTAATGGCTGTCCACTCTTCTATAATTATAGTTCGGTCTAAAAGAAAAAGAACTATGGATTGGTTTCTATTTCCTCGTGTAGAGTAAAAGCGTGTTTGCATGGGAAAACTAAAATCAATACTATCATAGGAAACAGGAGAACCAATTAAATCATAATAAAACCTTTGTAAAGTTTCTTTATTTATAGGCGTCGGATTATGTATCAGTTCAACAGAAAAATGAATAGGTCTGTCTTCTATGTGCATGAAAAACTCCCAAAAGCGTTATAATTCAATTAAAAATTAACAAATTTATACCATTATAAAATAAAATGTTTTAATAATAAAATAAGAAAGGAATTGAATTTGGAAGAAGGAAGAATACTTGCTATTGATTATGGTGAAGTTCGAATGGGACTTGCCATAAGTGACCCGCTACGAATTTTCGCTTTCCCTCTAACGGTAATAGATTTAAAGAAAAATGTAGATTTTATAAAGACGATACAGGATATTATCAAAGAAAAAGAGGTTAAGAGAATTATTATCGGTTATCCATTGAAAATGGATGGAAGTGAAGGGATACAAACAGAAAAAGTAAAGGGTTTTGTAGAAGAACTTAAAGGAAAGATAAATATAGATATTGAAATGGTAGATGAAAGATTAACTACTACCGTAGCCCAACGAGCATTAACAGATATAGGTATAGGACAGAAAAAACAAAGAGGTATTATAGATAAAATTGCGGCAGCAAAACTGTTAGAGACATATTTGGAATTAAATAAAGGGAAATAAAAAGTATAGAGGTATGAAAAAAATTCTATACAAAATAGTGCTTATGTGTTTGTTTATAGTGATAGGCTTATCATTGATGATAGGAGTTGTTGTTGTAGGTGGATATATATACATTGTAAGAGAAGGAGTCTCTGGAGAACCTATTGAAATAACAATTAACAAAGGAAGCACTGCGAAGGATATTGCTTTTCTATTAAAAGAGAAAGGACTTATTCCCCATGAAATTTTCTTTTTAGTCTTAATCAAAATGAAAGGAGGAGATAAAGATATAAAGTATGGTATATATTCTATTCCCAAGGGTTACTCTGCTCAACAAATATATGAACTTCTCCTAAAAGGTCCTATCCGTCCTATATATGCATATAAAATAACCATTCCAGAGGGGTTAACAAATAAACAAATATCCTTAACTGCACCAGACCCGCAAAAATTTCTGGAACTCGTAAATTCCAATGAATATGCAAAAGAAAAAAATATTCCGGGACCTACTGTGGAAGGCTTTCTAATGCCAGGAACATATCTATTTGAAGAAGTTCCTGATGCAAAGACCCTTGCCGATATGATGATAAATCAATTTGAGAAAGAATGGAAAAAATTAATGGAAGAAAACGGGTTTGAACTTTCCAATGAGGAAAAATATCAAAAAGTTATTGTAGCATCTTTAATTGAAGAAGAATCGAAAGTAGATGAAGAACGCCCTCTTATTGCCCAGGTTATATATAATCGTTTGAAGAAAGACATGCCTCTACAGATTGATGCAACATTACAATATGCTAATCAAAAGTATGGCGTATTACTCACAAATGCTGATAAACAGATAGATTCTCCTTATAATACATACAAATACAAGGGCTTACCTCCCACTCCTATATCCAATCCCGGTTTACCCAGTTTACGCGCAGCCTTATTCCCTGAATTAGGAGAATATCTTTATTTTGTATCTAATGCAGACGGAAAAACACATACATTTAGCAAAGATATTGATACACACACAGATGCCGTTATTCATTATCGTAAAGCAATAAAAAAGAAACAAAATAATAGAACAGAGTCTAATCAGAAACAGTAAATATTATTTATCTATTGTTGATTGCTGATTTTTTTGCGATTGCATAAAAGGAAGGTAGTAGCAAAGAGACAAATTATTATGTCACCCCAATATGAATTTCTATCATAATTAGGTCCACAGGAAATGATAAATCGTCTTTTTGCCCCTTTGCTAATTACCAGTGTTACTTCCGTATCTTTTGATACTTCCGTTCCAGTTGCTGGTTCCGTTCTAATGACTTTTCCTTTAGGAATATCTTTGCTATATTCCTCTTTTATTGTATTTGAAACACGAAGTCCTGCGGAAATCAATATTTGTGTTGCTTCCTCAACAGATTTTCCTCTTACATCTGGAATAGGTATTCCTTTTTCTCCCTCATTTGTTCCTTCTGTAGAACCTTCTACCGAACCTTCGGTAGTACCTTCAGGAGTCCCTTCAGGTATACCTTCACCTTCTACGGGGGTAACGGGTTTTAATCCAACAGATTCAGATTTGATATCCCCTTCAGGAACATTTGTAATCACCTGTCGTGATTCAAAATTAGGAGCAGTGATGTTTATGGTATAGGACCCTTCAGGAATAGAGGAAAATGTGTAAACACCATCTATATTCTGTGTTAATGGAGGATAAACAGCAGGATTTATAGATACAGTTGCATTAAGAATAGGCTTTCTATTATTTGCATTCCATACGACACAGGCAAGTGAGGATGCTATCATTGCTTTACCCTTGCCCAAATAATATTGGGTGTCTAAATTCCCTTGAACCATGGTCGGAATTTCCGCTGTATTTTCTGTTCCCCAATCGTTATTATGAGCCGTAATCTCATCAGTCCTTTCACTTATTATTGCTTTCCCTTCATTAAGATTAAATGTATTCCAACCTGTATTGGGGTCGTTAATATTACCTAAAGAATTAGATGGATTGTTACTTCCCGAATTATCTTCAATATATATTCCAGTAGGATTGCTCTTTGTAGAAAGTGTAGATTTGAAAACACATCTTCTTATAACAGGTATACTATCACCAATAAGAATTCCAATATTTAAATCTTGAAACAGACATCTTTCAATGATGGTATTGTAAGGATTTCCACCTTCAACGGATATACCTATTTCAGAACCTGTCCCAATGAATCGGATATTTCGGATATTCATAGAAGTATTGCCACAATTCAAAAGTATATTATTTGCGGCTATTGCTTTCTCTGGATTGATTACATTTATATTAGGTTTTATATCAACATTATAAATTGCTGTTTTATTGGCTCCAGTAATGCTTCCATAAATGGTAGCCCGATTATTATTTTCGCCGTGGGCTGTTATTCCAATTAAGACAATATTTTCTGATAATACAATATCCTCATAATAACTTCCCGGAAGCAGCACGATAGAGGATATTTTATTTTGTTTTGAAGGTATATTTGTATTTATGCTGGCAAGAGTAGTTGATATAGATGCTCGAGGAGAATTTAAAGTGCCAGGATTTTTATCATCACCAAAATTTGATACATAATGTGCTTCCCACGGAGAATGAGAATCAATAGGATTGCTCTTTATAAGGAATTCTTCAAGATTAGACAATCCATCTAAGTCTGCATCTTCTTTAGCATCATTGCGTAATGGATTTAAGTCGTATGTTACTTCAAAATAATCTGGCATACCATCATCGTCTGTATCTGTATCCTGGTCGGATGTTCCTAAGCAATTCTCTATACAAAGGGATAAACCATCTCCGTCTTCATCCGTAGGAGAAGTATCATTGGAACATTGATTCTGACACTGTTGTAATTGAGGGATATCACAATCAACAATAACACTTCTGGTAAGTGTAGATGATAACTCATTTTCGTCATAGACTTTATAAGTAATAGTATAAGTACCTGTATAAGTAGTATAAACGCTGCCAATAACATTTACACGTATATTATTTAGTGAACATTGGTCAAAGGCAATATACCCAGGGTCAGCCCATGTAGAATTACAAGGAATCGTAATTTGTGGGGGACCTATTAGAATAAGTATTGGTGGTTTCGTATCCTGAATAATTATATTTCTCACAGCATGAAGGGCTGGATGGCTCTCAGTTTCCTTTACCTGATAGTCAATAGTATATGTGCCGGGAGACGAGTAATTAACATTATCTGTTACAATAATTTCATTGGAAATATCATTTCCTAATGAGTCGAAAGCTACTGCACCCGGGTCAATAAAAGATTCCCCACATTCTATTACTACATCCGTTGGTCCTGTTAGGATGATTTGTGATGAATTAGAGATTACAATCACTCTCCGGGTAACTTTTACTACCTGTCCCTGGTCATACGGACTTATTACC
>DAOSUS010000054.1 GCA_035378955.1 Candidatus Hydrogenedens sp.
AGTAAGTAGCAAAACCTTCCTGCGCCTGCTGAATAATAAATTGAATTAAGTCTTTCCGTTTTTTTTCCGGGATAATATAAGTTTTAACGGGAGAGCGTCCCGGAGGCATTTCGTCAATAACACTAATATCCATACCACCATATATGGTCATTGCCAGAGAACGAGGGATTGGGGTCGCAGTCAAATAAAGTACATCCGGCGCAGGTCCTTTCATTCGTAATTTTCTTCTTTGCATAACACCGAAACGGTGTTGTTCATCAATAACAATAAGTCCCAAATTATGAAAAAGGGTCGCTTCCTGTATGAGTGCCTGTGTGCCAACAATAATGTGTATCTCTCCTTGGGCAATTTGTTTTCGTATCTCTTTTGCATTTCTAACGGAATGGGTTAACAATTCAATTCGAACAGGTAGTGATGATAAAAGTTTTTTAAGATTTAAAAAATGTTGCTCTGCTAATATCTCCGTAGGAGCCATTAATGCTGCCTGATAACCGCTATCCACACAAGCACAAATAGCATGAAGGGCCACCAATGTTTTACCACAACCAACATCCCCTTGAACCAGACGCAACATTTGTTTTTGTGAGGATAAATCAACAAGAATTTCATCAATAACCCGTTGCTGGGCAGCAGTCAGTTGGAAGGGTAATTGGCGGCGGAAGGTTAATAAAATTTCACCATCCGTTTTATGGCCGCATACAGATTTACCTTTGACACTTTCTTCTTTCCATATCCACCACTCTTTCTGGACTTTCAATACTTCTTCATAAGCAAGCCGTTTGCGGGCTTGTTCTATATCTTCCATTGTTTCGGGAAAATGCAATTTTCGAACAGCTTCGGGCAATGGTAATAGAGAACGAATTTTGAGGAAATCTTCTGATAAATCATCGTTAATAGGGACATGTAACAATGTTTCATATATCCACCGACGAAAGGAACGAAGGGAAATACCTTCACACACAGTATATATCGGGACAATTCGCGCGGTATGGATATTTGTTTCCTCGTCAATAAGTTCTTCATATTCGGGATTATTCATTACGAGGCGGGAATTTACCTTTTCGATGGTGCCATAAAGGAAAAATCTTTTGCTCGATTGAAATAGGTATCTTGTAAGATATGCCTGTCCCCAAAAAATTCCTTCTACGGTTCCTGTATTATCTTTAAAGATTACGCGAGATTGAGATAGTCCCTTTCGTAGGTAAACCTGTCTCGCACGCTCCACAATAACGGACAGTGAATATTTCTTGCCTTCTTCTACCGTCTGAATACTTCCCAAACATCTTCGGTCTTCATATCTACGGGGCGGGTAAAGAAGTAAATCATGAACAGTTTTTATCCCCATAGTATTTAATTTTTTTTCACGCCCGGGACCCACTTCTGGCAAGGATGAAACAGGAACATCCCAGGTTTTCGGATAAGTAATTTCCTGTTTCTTCTTAGCAATCATATAGATATTCCTGTATGTATATATCCTGTATCCTATCCGACAGTATCATATCATTTTAAGAAGGAGTTGGACAGGTCAGAAGGGTTTAACTGAAAAAATACCGCCTTAATTAATTTTCTGTTTTTACTTCCACAGTTAATCTGCCGTTATAGGCTGTCTCTGCCCATACTTTGATTATTTCAGGAGCAAACAGGGTATCAAACTGTGTTTGTGTATTGTTATTCTTTGGAATGATTTCAAATGTAAAGGTCTTAAAAGCCGATCCGAGCTTTTTCCATTCCGCCACTATTAAAAACCAATCATTTTTTATTGGGTTCACTTTCACATTCCATTTATCATCATCTGTTTTGATT
This sequence comes from Candidatus Hydrogenedens sp., assembly GCA_035378955.1. Classification (NCBI taxonomy): domain Bacteria; kingdom Pseudomonadati; phylum Candidatus Hydrogenedentota; class Candidatus Hydrogenedentia; order Candidatus Hydrogenedentales; family Candidatus Hydrogenedentaceae; genus Candidatus Hydrogenedens; species Candidatus Hydrogenedens sp. The sequence goes on from DAOSUS010000054.1 coordinate 1,804, forward strand.
TCAGGTAATCCACTTCTATGTATATGCACTAAAAAGTTTACTTTTCTAAGATTACTTCCCTTTGTAGAAGGTATTATTTGTATCTCTTTTGTGCCTTTAACAATACTTCCTTCCCCCTCCATTTGCGACACATCATACATCTTTACTTCCACTTTATTTCTCGGTTTATATAAAAATGATTTCCCGGGTTCTATTTTTGTTTTATTGTTTCCTTCCATGGCATATACCGAAATTTTTCCACCTTCATCTTGATGGAATTCTGGAACAACTACAATAGCGAACTCCGGGGATACGACTTGCACAGATGGGGAAATATGCGTCCCAAATACAAATTGAGTATTCTCTGTAAAATTTCTTCCCTGAATAAAAGCCACAGAACCTCCTTCCGCAAATGCTTCTGAAGGCTCAATTCGAGTGATAATCTGCTTCCCAAAAGCAGGGATAGGTGAAATATCCGCACCATCCCAAATACCATCACCATCACTATCAACACAAGTCGGGTCTGTTTCGTTTTCATCCCATATCCCATTACGATTTTGGTCTTCATCTCCATCCGAAATACCATCTCCATCGCTATCTTTCATATAAATACTTGTTTCCCCTTCATCCACCATTCCATTCGAGTTTCGGTCTTCCATAATATCAAACAAACCATCTCCATCGGTATCTTCGAGACTTGTTTCAGAATAAGCCAATCCCTGAAATAAATTTCTTGCAAAGGTTTTATTCTCATTAGCAGATAAATTAGTGGAACTCAAAGGGGTTCGTGCTGATAGAATAACCATTTTCCCATAACCGTAATTTCTTGAGAGACAGGCAACCTGTTTCGCTGTTGGCATAGAATTTTTATCTGTCGGAGGAAGTATAAAATTTTTTGCGGTAGCAGATTTCAATGTTCCTCCTCCAACAATAAGAACTTCTTTCTCTTCAAAGTTCGGGATATTTATCATTTCAACAGGCAATTTTCCATCAAACCTTTGTTTCGGGTTGTATGACACGCCCAGAGGTGCAAGCCAATAATTGAACAAGTTCGGGTCTCCCTCAGGCCAATAATCGCCAAGTATAAGAAGTTTTCCTCCCTGAAAAACATAATCCAGCATATCTTTAATAGTAATTATTCCACTGGCAATTGCTTTTGCCTCAACAACTACAATTCCATAATTTTTAAGTGTATCACTTCGTATAGGCTCGGATTTTTCTTCAGATGAGAAGAAGAAGGGAGTATCAGACAACATTTCTATTAAAAGTTTTATTTCGCGTGGGTCTTTGCGGCTACGAAAGGATTCGGGAATAGATTGAGCCCAAACAAACAAAATCTTTCGGGGATTGATGCTGTTGTTAACTACATGAACCCGAACATAATGACTTGATGGAACAGAGAAATTTTCATCTATGAGTTCCTGATTTACAATAGGCTTAATATTAAGCCATATAGAAGGAATATATTTACCCCAGGAATAAGGTATCAATCCAAAGTAAAGGTAAGTACTGTCAAAATAGTTATTTCGATACCATAACAGCCAATCGACGGAATTGTCCATATAGGTAATTTCCCAATCAATAATGGCGGGATGTTGTTTCCCTAACAATATTCCACGAACATCTTTTCCGGCTCTATCGCTTTGAAATTGTAATTCATCAATAGCTATCTCGTTTGTCAGGTCATCAATGGGAAACGAAGTATTTTCCAGGGCAAGTTGGAAGAGATTTGTAACAAAGCCTGTATTTGTAAGTAGCCATTCTTTTTTGCTTCTATCGCTAATATTTATTTGTATCAATTTCCCTCCTATTCCTACAATAAGCGTTGCATCCGATAACCAACCCAAATAAGTAATTCGCTCTTCAAATTTTTCCATCCGCGATTTATCAAAAGGCTTTCCAACAATCTCTACGCAGTTATCGTGTGCTACTGCAACGATTTCCTGAGACGGATGAATGGCTATTTGCCAGGTATCATCAACATTACTAAAAGAATATTCCAACTTTTTTTCCCATCCACCGATAGGTTCCCATTTTGCAAAGGTTAAATAGCCAAACCCTTCTGAAATAGATGTTGTCTTTATCCAAAAGCCATTTTTTACAGGATATATGTTTTTTTCCTGAATACTTCCTTCTCCGTATAATGTTAAAGGGTCTGTAAGTTTAACCCCGTTTTGGGTATCAAGTACAGATATTTCACTCTTATTTCCCTGAGCCATTCTATCGTCCCAGCAATTCGTCATTACCATAAGGAAAGCGTCTTGTATGGGAAATACATCCTGCACCGAACATTCTTCTTGAAAAACCTCCGATAAAAACGGACGACTCATTTTTAAACACACATCAACTATGCAAAATTGAGGGGAATTAAAAAGGTTTGATTTTTCCGCTATCCACATTCCTTTTTCGCTAGAAGGTCTGACTATATCCGGGGCAAAGGGTATTGGAATTTCCGTTTTAGGCGTTTGTAGAAAATGATTGTCATCGAAGGCAAAGACCAATGCTCTGCCTAAAGATATATTCTCGCTCTCTCTTTTTTGAAAAATCACATATTGTCTTGAACCACTTACAGGTTCTATATAAGGAAACACTCGCATTACTTCCCAACTCGGTTCTGTATAAAAAAACCGAAGGTCTTTAATCCTGCCGGAATTGTCAATAAGGGTATAATAAATACCATCCTCCTGCAAAGGTCTCTCCTCTTCCGAATAGGCACAAGTAAATAATTCAATAAGTGCGTTTTCGGGATTATGGACAGAAAGCACATCTATAATCTTTTTGCCGGGAAGAATTTGCACGGAGGAACTATTATTTTTTTGGATTTCATCGGGTGGAAATGTTTCCCCGCATATACGCACGGCTTTGCCATTGCTCGTATGGGTTACCGTAAGTAAAAAAACATTTTCTGCCCAGACCATTATTGGTAAAAACAAGGCAATTTTTATTAGAATTATTTTAAGTACACTGTTCATACACATATTTGGCTTTTTTGTTGTTTTAATAAATATAAACGCTTTATATATATAGAATAAAACCAAGTTTATGGAATATACCCCTGCACATCCGAACTGGCAACACTTAAAAGAATTACTGGATGAATGTTCTACCTCCAATAATGCTCCTGTGCCAGAGCCCGAAAATGAAAAGGAACCTGCTCCATCTAAAAATAATATTTCCGTTCCTAATTATAAAGAGGAAGCAGAACACGATTATGATACAAACAAACTCATTAATAGAATAAAAAAGTTAGAAGAAACTATTAAGGAACAAAATCAGATTATACGGGTAAAGAATGCCTATATTAATGTATTAGAACAAAAGTTAAAAAAATTAAAGGAAAAGCAGATTTTGACAGAGGATACTACAGGCATTCCTATCTTGGATAATCTTTCCTCTAATTTTGATTTGGACGAAGAAACGGAAGTAAAAAATCCTATTGAGAAAATTGCAGACTTACATCAATATTTGCAAAGTATACATGAACAGGTTCGTCAGCTAAAAAAGCGAACAGAAAGTCAATAGACTTAATTTTCCCAATAGCTATGTGATAATAATTAATAATCTCACTTCTCTAAAATTTTGTTTTTTATAATACTTTGTGATTGAATAATGTAAATTAACAATTTTTCTTCCTCAAAAAAACACATCTGATTTTATTTTATGGTTCCACAGGTTATTATTCTTCACCAGCAGAAGGAGTGGCACTTTGAAAAGCCCTTGGAAGTAGTTATTGCTTCTCGTATAGAGGAGGTGTTACCTTCTTTATATAAAGTTCAACAATGGGTTGAACATGGCAAATATGCTGTGGGATGGATTACCTACGAAGCAGGACCTGCTTTTGATAGTGCTTTTCCAAAACGAGGGGAGACTATTCCTGAGCTGCCCTTGGTTTGGTTTGGAATATTCGATAAGCCGACTCAACATCTTTTTTCAGTGTATCACGACGAAGATGAACACCTTTCGGATGAATGGCAACCTCAGGTATCTCAGGAGGAATATAAAACAATTATCAAGGACATTCATGAAAATATTTCGTGCGGAAATGTATATCAGGTAAACTATACATTTCCCATAGAAAGTAATTGGAATGGAAATCTTATTTCCCTTTTCTATCGTTTATGTTTTGCTCAGGGGGAAGGATATTTTGCCTATATACAAACAGACAATTACACGGTTCTTTCAATATCCCCCGAATTATTTTTCTATTATCGAAATGGAGAGATAACGTTAAAGCCAATGAAAGGCACCCGTCCTCGTGGTAGATGGCAAAAAGAAGATAACGATAATCTCTATGAACTACAAAACGACCCCAAAGACCGTGCAGAAAACCTCATGATTGTGGATTTGTTAAGGAATGATGTGGGAAAGATAGCGGATTTTGGGAGTGTTGAAGTGCCCTCATTGTTTACATGCGAACCTTATCGCACCGTTTGGCAGATGACCTCTACCATAAAGGCAAGAACAGACAAAAGTTGGGTGGAGATAATTAAAGCACTTTTTCCATCCGGTTCCGTTACAGGTGCCCCTAAAATATATGCAATGAAACTTATCCAACAATATGAACGGTTTCCCCGTGGAATATATTGTGGGACTGTTGGCTGGATTACACCTCAAAATGAAGCCATTTTTAATGTTGCTATTCGGACTTTATTACACCATCGTAAAACACAAATTGCTCGTTATTATGTTGGAAGTGGTATTGTATGGGACTCCGACGCTGACAAAGAATGGGCTGAATGTCTTGACAAAGGGGCTATTCTTAATAAATTCCCATCGTATTTTGAACTTATTGAAACCATGCGGGTAGAAAATGGCGAAATATTTCTGCTGGATTACCATCTCCAAAGACTGCGAGATAGTGCTGACCGTTTTTCTTTCCCTGTATCCATCTCCCAATTAAAAGAAACATTAATAAACTATATAAGCAAAATACCTGATAATCTATATCGAATAAAAATATCCCTTTCACCTATGGGAGAATTCTTTATTGAACACAATCCTTCCATAGGTTCTACAAAACTACGAGTAGGTCTGGCAAAAAGTCCCCTACATTCGCAACATTTGTTTTTATACCACAAAACCAGTTGTCGCACGATATACGAACAGGCACGGCAGGAACGGTCGGATTGTGAAGATGTTCTGTTATGGAATGAAAAGGGATGTATTACAGAAAGCACGATTGCCAATGTCGTTGTGCAATTCGGAAAAAAGATGTTTACACCACCGATACATTGTGGGTTGTTGCCCGGGACTTTCCGTCAATATCTGCTGGATACTCACCAGATAGAAGAACGGGAAATTTCAATAGAAGAACTCAACAATGCCGATGCAATTTGTTTGATTAATTCCGTTCGTAAATGGATAGAAGTTGTATGGGTAGAGCCAAAATTATGATAAAATAAATCTTTGCTAAATATTTTTAATAATAAAGACCTATTTATGTAATTAAGAAGTTTAAATTCATTTGCTATATTTGGTAAAGTATTAGCAAGTGGGAAAAAACTGAATATAAAGGGAATGACTTATGGCGCTGAGCAAGAAACAGCAGAAAATTGTAGATGTGTTAAATAAAAGAGTGGAGTTATGTCGAGAGTTTTTAAATGACTGGCTCTTGTTTAATCAGTTGATTAATGCTTATCCCAGTCCGGGAGCCAATAAGGCTCAATTAGAAAATCAATTTTTGAAGATAAAAAGTAAGATAGCCCGCACTCATAAAGTATTAAAAGAGATGTTAATGGAAGATTATCAAATCGATTCAAACTTGATGAATCTTGTTTCCGCATCTACCAGTCTTGAAGCCATTTATAGCCAGTCAGAAGTATCTGTAAAAAAGATGCAACAGGAATGGCACCGGGCGTTTATAAGTATTAATGAAACATTGGGGTTGCTGGAAGATAAGAAAGCCCGCGCAGAAGCCGGCGAAAAGGTAAATGTAATGATGATGGGCGAAGGGGGGCTTATAGGTGGTGGCGGTGGTCTTTCGGACAATCAAAAGACATTTCTAATTATTGCTGCAGTAATAGCAGGACTTGTAGCGGTCTATTTCATAGACCCATTTGGAATTGCTACTTTATGGTTAAATTCTCTAAAAAGTCTTGCCGGCGTTCCTATCCAGTAAGTATTGATTTTTAACCTGAAAAATTCAAACCTTTCTTTATGGAATTTTGTTTTCCCTGTCCAAAATGTATATGCTCTTTCCGTTTTGATAGAATAGATTAAATATTGTATTACCTAATAGAATACCCAAAAATTACAAAAATATTTATCATCCATTGCGATGTGAAAGGATGGTCTGCCCGTGTGGGAAGATGACAAAAAAATGACATTTACAGAACATCTGGCGGAGTTAAGGATACGGATTATCCGCTCCGGAGTAGCGGTGATTATCGCAATGGTTGTCTGTTATATTTTTTCTAACACTATTTTAGAAGGCTTACAGAAGCCATTAACTTTATTAAAAGACTTAGGGATTGTGGTTTTCTCGGATAATCAAACGAAAAACAACCCTGAAAATTCTACTGAAAATGCTGGCAATAGTCCCGAAAATAAAAAGAGTTCTGATGAAATAAAGATGGTAGTTTTAAACCCTTTTGAAATCGTAATTTTAAAATTTAAAGTTGCAGGTTACGGGGGATTAATATTGGCTTTGCCTTATATAATATGGCAGGCATGTGCTTTTGTTTTCCCGGGACTAAAACCGAATGAAAGGAAACTGGTAAAAGTTATACTATTTGGTTGTAGTTCTTTAGGTATTATTGGTGTTATTGTCGCTTATTTTGGCGTAATACCTCTGGTTATCCCTTATTTATTGCAATGGATACCTCCGGGTTGGGATATTCAGTTACGGGCCAATGAAACGCTTTCTATTATCGTTTTACTGCTCTTTGGATTTGCCCTCGCTTTTCAATTTCCTATGGTAATATTAGCATTAGTATATCTTGATTTATTAAATCCAGACACCTTGCGGAAACTTCGGAAATATGTCATCGTTGGTTTAAGTATTGTTTCGGCTGTCCTAACACCACCTGACCCTATTTCTATGATAATTATGTTGGTCCCTTTAGTTGTGTTATATGAAATTAGTATCTGGGCATCTTATTTAATTCGGAAAAAACCGCAAACTTTATAATAATAGGAGCATACCCGATGGTAGGCGTTGGTTTTACAGAGATGATAATCATTGCAGGGATTGCTCTTGTTGTTTTGGGACCGGAAAAATTTCCGGAATTCGCAAAAATAGCAATTCGTGCTATTCGTGATATACGCGGTTATTTCGATGAAGTGAAAACAGAGATTGCTAAGGAAGTCAAACCCTTAGAAAAAGAACTGAATGAGTTGACTAAAAAAAGTAATGAACTATATCGCGAAATATTAACAGAAACCGACCCCTCTTATACCTCCAAAGGTTATACACCGTCAACGAATTATGTGGAACATTCTTATCAGACCGATACGGATATAGCAAAGAAGGAAGAAAAACAAGACAGTATTACTTCGGAAGGGATATCTGGTGATACAGACGCAAGTAATATGGAAATCACCTCTAATGATAATCAAGAAATAGCAGAACCTTATGACCCGGATATCCCACAGGCAGATTTACAAAAAATGACCCAGGCAACTCCCCATAATGATGAAGAAGCTCGTGAAGCAAAAGAAGAAACAGATATTGATAATCAAAATAATATTCAATTTCCTGAACGATTAGACGGATAAAATACTTAATTTGATAACGGGGGATATACTTTAACTTTGATATGTTTCTTAGTCTCTTTTCCTGCTTCGGCTTTGACGAATCGCATTCGCTTTATAAAACAGGGCAGGTTCAATGATGGGGTCGTGTAATCCTTCTGTTTCAATTCCACCGAAACAGACCCGTCCACGATAGGTGCGATTGGAAAGGATAATGGATATTGCCTGTCGAGACCATTTCTTGCCCTGACGAGTAAAAATCCCTTTGGAGTGCAGATATTCTACAACCCTGCCTGTGCTACGCATTCGTATATATTCACGGAAAATCATACGGACAATTTCTGCTTCATAGTCATCAACAACTAAAGGTTTCTCTCCTTCTTCACCACGACGATAGCCATACGGAGCCGGACCGGTTCCATATCTTCCCTGTTGAACGGAGGCTATCTGCCCACGACGCACCCGTTCTCCATGAGTTAAATTTTTCTTCATTGAAGATTCCTGTTCTTTTAGCGGAATTATCTCCTCAATGTTTATTTTGTTCTTGATTTCCTCTTTGCGCAACTTACTCATAATATCCCGTCCTATTCCTACTTATTTTTATTATGTATGACAACTATTTATCATTTAACATGCCCAAAATTATAATTTCGATTTGTAATCTAATGTATATAGTTTATAACATTTTTACATAAATGTCAAGAAAAAATATAGCGTAATTCCTAATTTTATTAGAAAACTTTTTCACTCGTTTGGTTTCAAAAATGATTGTAAAATATTTCAATATTATAACTCAGGTAGTACATTTCGCCGTAGTATTCCTCTGCTCTTATATTATTGCAGTATATGTTGAGCCTATCATTTATATAATAGGCTATCTACCTATCGAAACAGGCAATATATTCTGGGTATATTTCTCTATAATATCGTCCTTTTGTCTTATACAAGTTTTATTTCGTGGGCTATTACAATTACTATTTTCTGCGCCAATGATAGCAACATCCTTCGTGGACATTATATCCTTTTCCCCTTGTCTTATTCTGGTCGGAGATATGACGGGGTACTTTTCCGAAATTCCATATATACCAGAACGGATTGCTCCTCTTTTTTATTTATGCGTTTTTACCGCCTTACATCTCTTTTTTAAGTTAATAACTCTTTTTACATCCATATACGGAAAAGCCAATTCCCGCTGGTTTTCATTATGCTGGTTTCTTATTGCTTTTTTACTTACCTATACATCCCTAGTGGGATTTATACAATGGAAGTATAGCCTGATACAACATCGTTTCTTTCAGGTTAAAACATCCCCTGTGGTTTTAGATAATGCAGGTCGGATAATGACTACGGAACTTCCAGAAGGGAGTTTTTTAATACAACCTATTTTTGCTTCAAGTGATAAAAATTGCCAATGCTTCATCCGTGCTGGAAATAAATTCTTATCCACAACAAATATTTTTCTGTATATCCTTTTTCTTGATAAGAGCCTATCTCCGTGTATTGTTCCTTTACAGGTTTCACGGGATACATGGACAGAAATATGCCTGAATGATTACCTCCCTGAACAGCAGTCTAATTTCATTATTTCATGGTCAAGTTATCGCCTGCCCGTTTTTATTGTTCGACATGGGTTAGCTCCTCAATTCTCACTAAAATCATTAGAGGAGGCTCGTAATTTTTTATTTTCCCCTCAGAAAACAGAAAAAGCGATATATAAGTCTATTTATATTGATGGACCTTATTGTTCAAAAGAGGTTACAGGTGAAGTTATAGTTAAATAAGTGGAACAATTAGAATACATGACGAACACATGGCTTTAAAGTTTCCATAATATCACGAAGGACACAAACATACACGAATAAAAAACAAATAGGGAAATCCCTCATGTATTGGGGGCATAGTTGGAAATCTCATTCTATAAAAATATAAATCTATTACCTATCTCTTATCGTTTTCAAATAAGGTAAGAATTTGTTCTAAAAAATTCATTATAATTAAAACATTGTAAAAATATAATTACAGGACAAATAATAGATATGGATTTAGTTTCGCTTTATAAAAAGGGCAAGCCTATAGTTTCGTTTGAATTTTTCCCGCCAAAGACATGGCAGGGCATTGCAGAATTATATGAGCATTTTCATGAATTGATGAAATGCAATCCTGGTTATATAACTTGCACATACGGGGCGGGTGGAAATACACCCCTTGATAAGGCTCAGAAGCGAACCTTGGAAGTGTTGCGCTGGGTAAGGGGGGACTATCCGAATATCCCTGTGGTTTCTCATCTGACCTGTGTGAACGCAACTCAGGCAGATTTGCGAAATTACCTATATAAAGTTAAGGAATTATCTGCTTCAGGAATTGTGGCTTTGCGTGGAGATGCTCCCGACAAAAAACAGATGTTTGTTCCACCTCCCAATGGTTTTCGATATGCAGTCGAACTGGTGCGATTGATTAAATCCGAATTTTCGGAGTTTAATATCCTCGTTGGGGGATACCCAGAAAAACATCCGGAGGCTCCAAGTTTAGAGGAAGATATCCAGCACTTAAAAGAAAAAGTAGATGCAGGTGGCGAAATTATTCTTACACAATTGTTTTACAACAACGAGGATTTTTATCGCTTTCGTGATTTGTGTGAAAAAATTGGAATAGATGTGCCGATTGTTCCTGGTATATTGCCTGTTACCAATCTGGCACAGGTAAAAAGGATTACATCTTTGTGTGGTGCGAAACTTACACCGGTCTTGCTGGAGCGATTGGAAAAACATGAAAAAGATGAAGAGGGTCAATTTTCCGTAGGCGTCTATTATGCCACTCGACAGGTGGAAGATTTAATTCAACAGGGCGTACCGGGCGTCCATTTTTATGTATTAAATAAATCACGGGCAGCGGCGCATATTTGTCGTGCCCTTACCTTGTAATAACCGTCAAACCTTTCCGACACAAAATAGGAAAAAACAATGCTATTTTTAGACACTGTAAAAAGTTCCGAAAAAATATTATGCGCTCCCTTTGCAAGTTTTCCCGGTACGGCACTAACTAACTCCACAGTAAAAGAAAACCTCAATAACGGTGAATTACAGGCAACAAGTATCATCGCTCTGCAAAAGATTTGTGATTTTGATGTTGTTTTTCCCATGATGGATTTGACTGTGGAAGCAGAGGCAATGGGAGCCTGTATTAATTGGGAGATTGACGAACTCCCCGCTGTAACTGGAAAAACAATCATAGATGCCAATGATGTGAAAAGTTTGCCCATTCCTGAAATTGGGGAGGGAAACAGATTGGGTGTTTTTGTAGAAACATGCAAAAAACTGAAAATAGAATTTTCGGATAAATGGGTTTGGGGGTATATTCTTGGTCCTTTTTCTATTGCAGGTCGTTTGATGGGAATGACAGAGATTTCTATTGCCTTAAAACTGGAGCCCGAACTTGTTCATCAAGTATTGGAAAAAGTAACGGCCCTGATAGAGAAATATGCCTATGCACTACTGGATACAGGAATTGATGGATTGGTAATACTTGAACCGGCATCAGGGATGTTGGACGAAAACGATGCAAATGAATTTTCCAATAATTATATAAAGAGAATAGTCAACTTAATTAAAGACAAAGGAAAAATCCCAGTTTTACATAATTGTGGAAGAATTCTTCATCTTGTTGAGAGCCTTTGTGCCACAGGGATACAGGCGTTGCATGTAGGTTCGGTAACGGAACCTTATGATATTTATCCACGCGTCCCCGAAAATATTGTTTTAATGGGAAATTTAAACCCGACAGAAATATTCTTACGAGGCACACCTGAAAAAGTTTGTGAAGCAACTATAAATTTGCTCACACAGATGGCCGTATATAACCGATTTGTAATATCTTCCGGATGTGATATTCCACCGGGGACACCCATAGAAAATTTGAAAGCGTTTAAAGATGCGGTAATCTCCATAAAGCGTTCTATTAATAGCAACCAACAAAAGGTAATATTAAAATGACACGCATTGATGGGATAATAATCGGTTTTTTACTCTTCTTTATTCTCTTCCCTTTTCTTTTATTGGCTCAAACAGACGATACGGAGATGAGGGAATGGATTGATGCTTCCTCCTATCGGGATATGGGTATCGTTATCCCGGAAAATGCATCTCCTACCCTTCAACACGCTGCAGAAATTTTCAAAAAATATTGGGAGGCTTGCACACATCGCCCCATTGCGATTTCTACCTTAAATCAAGGGCTTATTAATATCTGGTTAGGGGCAGAACTTTGCACGAAGGAATGGATTACCCCGGAAGAACTGGAAGAACTCGGAGATGAAGGTTTCATAATACGTACCTACACACCCGCAAGGAAATATGCCCAAAAAGGTGTTGCAAAACAGTTACTCATTTGCGGGAAAACAGATATAGGAACTCTTCATGGGGTTTATACTTTTTTGGAACGCTATTTAAATGTAGCATGGTTATCGGCTTCTTATATCCACAAACCGTCTTTAGGTTATCGGCTCAAAGAGATAGATTATAAATTTTTACCTCATTTTGAATATCGCGTTTTCCTTTCGGACTTGCCGGAATTTAAGATGGAAGGTGATAGGAAAGAAGGTCTCCATTTATCCCTATCTGTACAAGAAGATGATTTTATACCTATACCTATTTACCCATGTTTTTATACGGAAGAAGGCTCTAAAAACACAGCAGAACTGGAAACAAAAGTATTCCATCCTCAGCGTCCCATATGCTTCCTTTCCGAAGAGACAAAGCAAATTTTTATAAACTTTATGAAAAAGCAAATAGAATTACATCCTCATCGGAAACTGTGGACAATTGATGCAGGAAACCCGGAAATAAATTCTTGTCCATGTAAAAATTGTCAGGAACAGGTTGAAACAACAAAGTCGCCAGCAGCTCCTTTATTAAAAATGTTAAACGATGTAATTGTGACTTTGGAGAAACTTTACCCGGAAAAAGATTTGCGATTTTGCCTCTCCTTAAAATACGGTATGAGAAAAGCCCCAAATAATATGCAAATTCATAACAAAATATTCATTGCCCTTTCCACAGATACCTGTGATGTTGCTCACGCAATAGATGACCCTATATCTCAAACCAATGCATGTTTCATTAATGATTTGAAAGGTTGGCGTAATCTTACTTCTAACTTACTCATACGATACTATGTAGGAACGAATTATTACTGTGGTTTGTTTCATCAACCCGAATTATTTAATTTTCAAAAAAATATTCAGACCTTTGACCGCTATCAGGTTCGGGGAATTATTATTTGCACCCCATCCCAGCAGCTATTTCCATTTACTGAATTTGGTGCTTTGAAATCTTATTTATTGGCGAGACTGATATGGGACCCAGATTTAATTTGGGAAGAAGAGGTAAATCATTTTTTGAATTTATACTACGGACCGGCAGGTGTTAAGTTTGCCGAATTTCTTAATTATCAAAAGGACTTTGTTAAGAAAAATAATGTGAAATGCCACATTTACCAGAAAGTTCCTTGGTGGAATGTAGATTATGCTTCCAATGCAGGGAAAATAATCCAGCAAACAATAAACATGTCTTTTTTCGCTCAGGATATTTATAATCATGTGTTGCAAACTTCTATACCGTTAAATTATTCCGCCTTAATTGGCCCGCCCGATATTCAAATTCAAGAGGATAGATTTTTAGAAATGCGTCCTGCCCTAATCCAGGAGGAGGATTTCTGGAAGAGTTTGGATAAGATAGAAAGCCTTTCACAAAAAGGTTCTAATCTGTCTTATCGTAAAGTTATCCCTGATTTAATGTGTTCAAAACAATTTCCCGAACGCTCTTCCCTATTCCAAAAATATACTTTGAAAAATGAGTATTCTACTCTATGGGTTTTACCCGAAAATAAGGGAGCCATTATTCGCATGCAAGATGTATCATCAGGTATGGAATACCTATCTGCTTTTCAGAAAGGGGTAAATCCATATTCGTTGTGGAATGAATATCAAGACATATCTGATACAGGTTGTGGAATTCCCTTTTCTATGGACTGTATTGTGAAAGAGGCGGATAACAATAAGATTACCATTGAGAGGGAAATCAGGAAAGATGTGTTTTTACGACGAAAAATAATTCTGGGAGATAATGGAGAAATTATTTTGGAATATACCTGTGATAATCGAAGCCCTCATGAGGAAAAGATTTCGTTTTATATCGTTCCACGATTTATCTTAAACGAAGATGATAAAACCATAGAAGTATGGAGTAATAACAATCAAAAATGGGAAAGAGCCAAACAGATAGCCCTCGCCTATCAGCCTTTTACTTATAATTTGGAAAATATTCATAAAGAAAACATAACGGGTATGGGAATTTACTATTGTGATAAAGGGGTATTTCTCAAATTAGAATTACAGCAATTACCTGCAGAACATATTGATTGCATGTTCGATTATTCTTATTACGATGGATATATCGCCCCTATAATGAATATTCACCCGACAATATCCTCTCAACAAACCTGTTCCTTTTCTCTTCATTGCCAGACTCAGAAACAATTACCAAACCTTTGAAGTAAGAGATATTTTTTACTTTCCTTTTTTGCTACCTCCAAATACAGCATATTTATAATATTTCCAGACGACATCAATATCCGTAAAACCTACTTCTTCAAGCCATTTAAGATGGGACATTAACTTTTCAGGATTTCCTTCTTTATGGTGTCTGCCTAACCATTTCTTGTTGATTTCATCATTCGGAATTGTTCGAGCCATAAACTCCTTCCAGTTGGACATATATAAATCTTCAAGGTATTCATTGGAACCTATAACAACATCCGCATTATAAAACACACCGCCATCTGTAAGGTTCATAAACACTTTTTGATAAAATTGTTTTTTGTCTTTTCCCAAATGATGTAAGGATAATGACGAAATAACAACATGATACTTTTTATCAAACTCAAATTCAGAAAAATCACAAAGTATATACGAGACATCCTGATAACCCGCCATTTTTGCCTTTGCCAGGTTAATCATATTCTCTGCGAAATCAAGGCAGGTTATCTTTGCGTTAGGAAATTTTTCTTTCACCCTTTTTGCTACTGTGCCTGTTCCACAACCAACATCAATTATATGAATAGGTAGTCCCTTCTCATAAGGAATAGTTAATAATAATGCCTCAATCATCTCTTCATAATGGGGGATTAAATTCAACACAATCCTGTCATATTCTTTTGCTTCTTCTTCAAAGTGTTCCTTCATTGTATCCATAGAGAATTTCCTTTATATTTTCTTTTATTAGATAATTCCTTACGCAGAATAACTCGATTATTTCATGTATTTTTTCGTCGAAAGGAAATGTGAGGTATTTTATCATTTGAAAATATAAATTATAAAGTTTTATTTGGTATTTGATTTGAAAGTAGTTATAATAGTATATGTTTTAGAAAATTTATATTTTAATGTATCTAACAATAATATTAACCATTAACTGAAGGGAGTGTTTTATGGCTAAAAAGACTGTAAATGTAGCAATGGTCGGTGGTGCGTTTATGGGTAAAACGCACAGCAACGCATGGCGTAAAGTAGCGATGTTCTTTGACCCACCTGTAAAGCCTGTAATGAAAGTTATGTGCGACAAAGACCCTAACGCATTGAAAAATGCGGAACGGTATGGCTGGCAGGAAACATCGGACAATTGGGAAGAAGTGGTGAATCGTCCCGATATTGATGTTATTGATATTTGCACGCCCAATTTCCTTCACCCTCCAATTGCTATTGCAGCGGCAAAGGCAGGTAAAGCGATTGTTTGTGAAAAGCCATTAGCCAACACATTAGCGGATGCAAAGCAAATGTGGGATGCCGTTAAAAAAGCCGGCGTTCGCAATATGTGCGGCTTCTCCTATCGTTTTGCTCCAGCCGTTCAGACAATTAAACAATTAGTCTCAAAAGGACAATTAGGTGAGATTTTCCATTTTCGCGCGGCTTATCAACAGGACTGGATTGTAGACCCTGATTTTCCGATGGTGTGGCGTTTAAAGAAAAAGCATACCGGTTCAGGTGCTTTAGGTGATATTGGTGCTCATATCACGGATTTATGTCATTTTCTTGTAGGACAGGTATGCGAAGTTGCTGGGACAATGGAAACATTCATTAAGAAGCGTATTGTCCCGGAAAGTGATGTAGGCGCCTGGGGAGCCAAAGGGGGGAAAGGGAAAAAAGTTTATGACACCGTTGATGTTGATGACGCCGCTGTATATGTAGCAAGAATTCAAGGGAAAAATACATTGGCAACCTTTGAGGCTACTCGTTTTGCCCCAGGTCGTAGAAATTACAATAGTATCGAAATTTATGGAAGCAAAGGTTCGGTATTGTGGAACCAAGAAGAGATGAATGAGTTCCACTATTTCAATCGTAGTGACCCGCCTACCTTACAGGGCTTCCGCAAAGTTCAAGCCTGCGATATGGGTCATCCTTATGTGCACGCATGGTGGCCACCGGGACATATTATCGGTTATGAACATCTTTTCGTCCATGAAATTTATGAATTCTTGTGCGGCTTAGCCAGTAAGAAGATAAACTATCCCACATTTGAAGATGCAGTAAAGTGCCAGGCGGTGTTAGATGCCGTAGAGCGTGCTGCTGCTTCGAAGAAATGGGAAAAAGTTGTTATTTAAGTTGTAAAAAATTTTTAATAAAAGGAGAATGACTATGAAATTAGGTTTGTTGACAGTCATGTTCGGCGGGACACCCTTAAAAGATGTCCTTGAAATTATTCGCCCTCTGAAACTTCAATGTGTTGAATTAGGGACAGGGAATTATCCCGGCGGTGCCCATGCTCCTTTGAAAGAATTATTATCCTCTAAACCCAAGCGTGATGAATTAAAAGCGATGTTAAAGGGAGAAGGGCTGGAAATTAGTGCTTTGAGTTGCCATGGTAATTGCTTACATCCTGACACCGACTTTGCAAAGAAAAACCACGAAGTGCAAACAGATACCATTCGTTTAGCTCATGAATTAGGTGTTAAAGTAGTTATTGACTTTTCTGGTTGCCCGGGTTCTGACCCATCTGCAAAGAAGCCCAATTGGGTCACATGTGCCTGGCCTCCTGATTATCTGGATATATTAAAATGGCAATGGGAAGATGTGGCTATCCCGTATTGGTCAAAACAAGCAAAATTCGCCCGTGACCATGGTGTTAATCTTGCTTTTGAAATGCATCCCGGTTTCCTTGTATACAATACGGAAACATTATTAAAACTTCGCAAATCCTGCGGGAATAATATTGGCGCCAATTTAGACCCCAGCCATTTATTCTGGCAGGGTATGGACCCCTGTGCCGTTGTCCGTGTATTGGGCAAAGCCATATTCCATGTGCATGCTAAAGACTCCAAAGTAGATGCAACCAACACAATGGTAAATGGCGTGCTGGATACAAAACATTATGGCGATGAAATTCATCGTTCCTGGATATTCCGCACTTGCGGTTATGGGCATAGTTTAGAATGGTGGAAAGATTTCTTCTCCAACCTGCGTATGGTAGGTTACGATGGTGCTATTAGTATTGAACATGAAGATAGTTTAATGTCCAATCGTGAAGGCTTGACCAAAGCGGTTGAATTTCTAAAACAAGCCCTTATTGCGGAAAAGCCAACGGCAATGACCTGGGCATAAAACTTTTTTGAAACAGGGGGAGTCGAATATAGGCTCTCCCTTAACACTTTTTGAACTCTTTTTTAAGGAGGATTTGTCATGGCTATTCAAGTAGGTATTGTAGGTTTGGGAATGATGGGTAAAGTGCACTTTGACACTTACAACAAATTAAAAGGTGTAAAAGTGGTGGCAGTGTGTGATGCAGATGAAAGGAAACGAAAAGGGAACATAGGTCCCTTTGGAACTCTTGACCTGAGCAAAGTAAAAGTATATTCCCGAATAGAAGAAATCCTCAACGACCCTCAGGTTGATGTAT